>SPBP01000333.1 GCA_004525935.1 Lentisphaerales bacterium
GTTGTGGACGTGCCTGCCGGATAACTCGGCGGCATTGAAGTGGAGCAGCCTGTCACGACCGCGAGCGCAACGCTGATGAAGACCGCGACTCGTACGGCGCGAAGTATCAACGGTCTTGTGCGCGGGCAGGTTGAGATCGTCATGATACTTCCACGTGCTTTACGTATTTGGAGGGATTGCCGGATACGGGAATCTGTCGATTATGGACTACTTTCCCCGTCCGGATCATCATCCTTGTTGTTCTCGTAAATCAGGGCCCCGGCAGTCACGACAGCAACCGAACCGATTACGACCGCTTTCATGTTTTTCTTGAGAGTGGCACGAAGTCCGTCCCCTGTGTCATCAAGATCGTCCTGTCCGCCGACCAGCATGTCGGCGTCAGGTACTAATATGCGACACTGGGTGATCCCTGAATCTTCTACGGCGTCAATCACGGCCAGGTTATGCTTGTCAACATTCAGAATATAGCGCCCTGTCACGAGTTTGACCGGGCAGCTTCCGTCCTTGTCAGCCTTCATTGTGACCACGGCTTTGCCGTTTTCAGAATCCAACACGGACAATGTTGAGCCGGCCAGGGGCTTTACGCCATCGGCATCAAGAAGCGTGAATGTGCAATCTCCTGCCTTCATCTTGAGTAGACTTTCCCGGGCGTCATCTTCCTTGGCCTGCAGTGAGGCAACAAGCAGCAGTGATATAACGAATGCGAAGGCAGCGATCGAATTCTTCATGCGAACCCCTTTTCTCTTGCCGACAGAACATGCCGGCATGTTTTATGTTTATGGTTTTTGACGTACGTACGCATTGTGTCAAAAGGGCAAAGCCGGCTGCAAGAACAAAAGCGCTCTTTTTTTGTGCTCTTCTTCTATTGCTGTGCAGCCGCGATACGGCGTTTCTTGCGTCGTTCGCTCTGCACACGGGATTGTTTTGAGGGGCCCGGCTTTCTGTCGTCAGACGGCTCGACGGCAGGGGCGTCTGAGATCTCCAGATCTTCGCTGATTTTCTGCAGGTCCGGGCCCAGTGGGTTACGCGCGATCCGCTCGTTGAGGAGTCTTGTGTCAATTCGTTCAGGTTGCGGCGATGCAGCAAGTCTTTCGTCTTCAGCCCTGCAAGCGATGGGGATCAGCAACAGAAGAATCAACATCCCGACTGTAATTCGTAATGCAGTCACTATGGTATTGCGTTTCATTTCGAGCTGCGAGTGCGCCAATGCTTCGGATACAGACAATACGCAGGATAGTGCGCCCGGCCGGCAATGGCAAGCCTCATCGGACATGACGCCAGTGGCTCCAAATGTCCGGAGGATTGCGCCGGAGGCGGCGCTTTGCTTCCTTCGTTACCTTTTGTTCAAATCCCTTATCAATATCACGGTATTCCTGCCTGCATCCCATCTCTTCATGAACTCCCCGGCATCAAGCCATGTATCGGGTTTGTTACCGGAATGCAAACGGATTCCGGATGTATCATCTGTTATTCCTGTCACAACAACGAAATGGCCGTTGGTTTGTCCTGTCTGAAAAGGTCCGAACAGAACGATTGGCGGCGCTCTTTCGTCAAGCCAGTCTCGCAGGTTTGTCAGGTCGCCGCGAGTTACACAGGCCTGCAATCCCTTGTTTACCGCGTAATCGGCAATGAGATCCGGGATGGTGCCGCCGAGCGCCGGAACATGAACCTCGTTCCGGAGTTGTTCAAAATCGACTTCTACACCGTGGTAACGCAGAACCATCTCAAGGCAGGCGGTTCCGCAGTGGTCGGGGGGCTGTGGGCGGAAGGGAACATCAAGGACTGTTCTCGGCGCGCGCAGCGTCGAACAACTGACGATGAACCAGATGATGACCCATAGAGCAGAGGTCATTGATCTCTGGCTACTGATGGCCGGCTTCCACATTTCGCGCACACCTGAAGCCGACCCTGGTATTGCTTGCACGGGGCGGTCCGCCACCCCGGCTGGAGCACCTGAGCATGTCGAGTTCATTATGGAACGAACCTCCCCTCATGACACGCATGGTCAGTCCGGCAACATCCTCAAACTTGATGCAGGGATTCATGTTTCTGTGTCGGCTGATGGCTGAATAGGCCTTGTCATAGTAGCAGTCCTGGCACCATTCCCAGACGTTGCCGGCCATGCCGTGGAGCATGGATCTGTTTGCAGGAAACGTTTTTACAGGATTGGTCCATTCCCAGAGATCCCGCGGGCTGCCGGCACGTGGATTGAAGTTTGCCAATGTCACAAGCTTTTCAGGATCAGTCTCGTCGCCCCACGGGTAGATTACATCCTTGCCCGCGGACCTTGCCGCGTATTCCCACTCGGTTTCAGTGGGCAGGCGAAATCCGTTTCTTTCGGGCCGGCTGACGATTTCAGCGCCGCGCCGCTTGAACTTGTAGCAGGGCTGAAGCCTTGTCTTCCTGCTTCGCCAATTGCAGAATCGCGCCGCATCGCGCCATGACACGCAGACAACCGGTTCATCGTCCTGCTGAGTGAAGCCGGGGCTCCGCCATGTCTGGGCGAGCTTTTCCTTCTCGGCATCGCTTTTGTAGCCTGTGTCGTTTACAAATTCCCTGAACTGCGCGACCGTGATCTCGCACGAGTCCATAAGGAATGGAGACAGGGTCACTTCGTGGGGAGGCAGCTCGTTGTGCATTCCTTCTCCGCGTGTGCGACCCATAATAAATGGTCCGCCGTCAAGCCGGACCATGCCTTGTTGCGCGGGTGTCAGTCCGGGTCTTGGCAGTACTGGCGGCGGAAGGGAAGTCAGTGGAACTGCGTCTGTGCAATCGAGCAATTTGAAGGGGACGGCACAGGTTGACTTGTCACACAGCAAGACAAGAGACAGGCTTCTTTCATCGGGACGGCCGACAACCGTTTGTGTGTCTGTCCTGAAAGAAAATGTCTTGTCGGGTCGTTGTCTCATCGAGGTGATACGATTAGAAGGCAGGAGCAACGCATTCTTATCCGTGTTATCGGCTCTGACCGCGATGGTTTCCTGCGCAATGCGGGCGTAGAACATGTCTCCGCTCGTGAGTCGCCATGCAAGCCAGTCCGGCGGAACGTCACGGGATGAACCTTCGAGATGCAGCGCTGCCGGGACTTCCGACGGCGGTTCGTCGAAGGGCCCGAGTTTGAGAAGAGGGATGTGCTCTTTCCTGGACAGAATCGGTCCCACAAAGAATTCCCCGTAGACCGTTTCGGTGCACGACACACGTTCAGACGGGTCGCTGTGAATACGGATAACGGGATTGGACTCGAGAGCGGGGGCCGTAAGATCAAAAC
>SPBP01000386.1 GCA_004525935.1 Lentisphaerales bacterium
ACCACGCACGATCTGGACGCGATCGCGTCAGCTGTGCATCAGACCGCACCGGACGTGAGGCTGATAATGCAACTGGCGCACGCAGGCCGTCAGACGTTGCAGTCGGTTACGGGGCAGACGGTAGTTGGTGCCTCTTCCCGGCGGTGCAGATATTTTCGCCAGCGCGTCAGGCCACTTGATGAGTCCGGGATCATGAGAATCATCGGCGAGTATGCCGATGCCGCGTATCGAGCACAACAGTCGGGATTCGATGGCGTCCAGATTCACGCTGCGCATGGTTACCTTGTCCATCAATTCCTGTCGCCGTGGACGAATGTCCGTAGGGATAGCTGGAGGGAACCACACATGTTCCTGCAGAAGATCATAGAAGCGGTTCGGGCGAGATGCGGTCGGGACTATCCTGTGCTCGTCAAGCTGAGTGCAGGCGAGGACAGTTCACCCGGGCTGATGGTTGACGACACAATCCGAACAGTTCAACACCTCGAGAGCATGAAGGTGGATGGTGTTGAGATCAGCTACGGTACCATGGAGTATGCGCTGAACATAATCAGGGGAGGCTGCCCGATCGATGTCATATTCCGGGCCAACCCTCTCTTTCATCGGATTCCATCATTCGCACGGAACCTGTGGCGAATGCTCTTCGCGCGAAGTTATCTGAACAAGTTCGTGCCGTTCACCGAGAACTACAACGTTCCGGCCTCCGCACGTATTAGACGAAATACGAATCTAGCGGTGTTCCCGGTCGGCGGCATCCGTTCGATTGACGGGATGATAGACTGCATGACAACGCAGGGCCTGGACGGAGTCTCTTTGTGCCGTCCGCTTATCTGTGAACCAGATCTCGTATCGAAGATTCGGGACGGGCGTTGGACTCGATCCGAATGCACGAACTGCAACCTGTGCACGGTACATGCCGATAGCCGGCGTTCGGTACGCTGTTACCAGAGAGGAAAAGAGGAATCATGAAAACCGACAGAAGACAGGAATGCCATTTCGAAGATTTCATCGCGGGTGGTGGTGAGTTCGATATCTTTCATAAGATAGCCGAAATAGACGCCGCGCTGTGGGCGTCTCCCCAGGCGTGCCTGGACGGGTTGGGCGTACAGCTGCTGGGTGCTGCGACACATAGCGTGGAAGTAAAGGAAGCCGATGGGCAGAGCCATAATGTCATAATGCTTGGTTCCAACTCGTACCTGTCGCTCACAACACATCCGGCAGTTGTCGCGGCAAGCAAGAGGGCCTGCGACAAGTACGGTTACGGCATGGGCGCCGTTTCGCTCTATGCCGGCACAACGGATCTTCATAGAGAACTAGAGGTACTGATTGCACAACTCTATGAGACCGAGGACGCTATCATCTTTCCCTGCGGCTACTCGGCAAATGTGGGAGTCATTTCCGCACTCTGTGGGCCGGGCGATGTTGTGATCAATGATGCTGCGAACCACGCGTCGATCTTCGACGGGTGCAGGCTCTCGGGTGCAGAGATCAAGGTATTCCTGCATCGGAACATGAAGCACCTCGAGAAAGTACTGAAGCGGCTTCCCGCCTCACAGATGGGTCGACTGATAATCACGGATGGCGTGTTCTCAATGGACGGAGATGTGCCGCCACTCGACAGGATGGTGGAGCTGGCGAAGGAATATGATGCTCGATTGATGATAGATGATGCTCATGCAGTCGGCGTCACCGGAGCTACGGGAAAAGGGACGGCTGAACAGTTCGGCTGCGTGGGTAAAGTCGATGTGACCATGGGAACGTTGAGCAAGGCGCCGGCCGCTATTGGCGGATACTGCGCAGGCAGTGCATCGTTAGTACGATACCTGAGATACTATGCGCGAACATACTTCTTCTCTACGAGTTTGCCGGCACCGGTTGTTGCCGGTCTAATTGAAGTCTTTAAGCTGATCCTTGCAGACCGTGCAGGCCGAGCCGAGTTGTGGAACAATATCACGTATATGCTGAAAGGCCTGAAAGAGCTCGGGTTCGACACGGGCGACACGGCCTCGGCGATCATCCCGATAATCGTCGGCGATGAAGAGAAACTGGCCCGGTTCCACAATGAACTGCGACGCCGTGGTGTCTTTACCAACCTTGTAACCTATCCGGCCGTTCGCAGGAAGGAGTGTCGGGTGCGCGTGAGTATGATGAATACACTGACCCGCGATGAAATGGATGTGGCATTGAACATCCTTGCCGAGCTCGGGGAAAAGTACGGAATCATACCGGCGCCGGCTAATACCGCTGGATTGTCGGACGAGCCCGAACTTCTGAAAGCAAATGTCGGATGAAATGTGCGTTCATAACCGGCGCGGCGGGTTTCATCGGCGGATACGCAACGCGTATCTTCGTCAAGGAAGGCTGGCATGTGCTGGCGCTTATTCACAGGACCAGTTCACCCGAGCTTGAAGCGATGGCAGCGAATAGTTCTGTCACTATCATTCGTGGTGATGTGACGGATTACGATGGGGTACGCAGCAGTATCCAGGCGCAGATGAAGGAGAGAGATCTGGACCTGACCGCCATCGTGCACTGTGCCGGACGTGCTTCGGATGTGGGATGGCGTCGAGAGTTTCGTCGGACGAACTTCGAGTCGGTGCAGCACATGGTCCGCCTCGTGAAAGAGCTGAATGCCGGGCGGTTGGTCTTTGTATCCACAACGGATGTGTATGGACTACGCGATTTCAATGGCGAGACCGAGGAAGAACTGGTTTGTGCCGAGAAGCCGGGGAACTACTACCCGGCATTCAAGATCGCGGCCGAGAACTGGATAAGGCGGGAGCTGCCTGCAGACAAG
>SPBP01000467.1 GCA_004525935.1 Lentisphaerales bacterium
CCTCGTACCCGCCGCCGACCTGGCCCGCATCAAGAGACGGGCCCGCTTCAACGTTGCTCGGATCGATAAGCTCGAGCTCAAGGTGCGCCACGACGTTATCGCGTTTCTGTCAAATGTCGCCGAATATGTCGGCCCGTCCTCGCGCTATATCCATCGCGGCCTCACGAGCTCCGATATCCTGGACACCGCGCTCGCAGTCCAGATGAAACAGGCGATCGGCATCCTGATTAAGGACGCGCAGGCAGTACGGAGCGCGGCTGCGGACAAGGCAAAGAAGTTCAAGTGCACCCCGATGATCGGACGCTCGCACGGTGTTCATGCGGAGCCTATCACCTTCGGCCTCAAGATGGCCCTTATGTATGACGAGTTCGGGCGAGCCATAGACCGTCTGAAGCGCGCGCAGGATATCATATCTGTCGGCCAGCTTTCGGGCGCAGTGGGAACCCATGCTCATCTCTCACCCGTTGTTGAGAAATACGTCTGCCGAAAACTGGGGCTGAAACCGGCCGCCATTTCCACACAGGTACTCCAGAGGGACCGGCATGCGGAATACATGTCCGCCCTCGCCCTCTGCGGGGCATCTGTCGAACGATGGGCCCAGGAATTCCGGCACCTGCAACGCACCGAGGTGCTCGAGGTCGAGGAGTATTTCGGGAGCAAGCAGAAAGGATCTTCTGCGATGCCACATAAGAATAATCCTATCACCGGTGAAAAACTCTGCGGCCTGGCACGCATCATCAGGGGCAACCTTGTCGCGGCCCTCGAGAATGTTGCGCTCTGGCACGAACGCGACATTTCGCACTCATCCGTCGAACGCATCATACTACCCGACAGTACCATTGCGCTTGATCACATGCTCGTCTCACTTGACGGTCTGGTCAGACAGATGAAGGTCAGCCCGAAACGCATGCTGGCAAACATGAATCTTACGCGCGGCCTGATTCACTCGCAGCAACTGCTGCTTGCCCTTGCCGACTCCGGACTCGAGCGGGATCTCGCCTACCGCATCGTTCAACGAAACGCGATGAAATCGTGGGAGACCGGAAAGGACTTCAGGACCCTGATCGAAGCAGACCCGGATATTGTTTCAAGGGTCTCAGCCAAGGCAATAGACCGTGCTTTCGATCTCGACGTGCACTTCAAGGATGTCGACAGAACATTCAAAGCCCTGGGGCTCTGATCAGGTAATACACGGGAAACGATCCGATGAAATCTGTTCAAAAGAAGAAATCTGCATATGCCAGGGCCGGCGTTGATATCGACGAGATGATGGCCGGACTCGACGCTGCAAAGCGGATGATAAATGGAACAGCCATTAAGGGTGTTCTCAGCACAGTCGGATCCTTCGGGGGCCTGTTCCAGTTGCCCGGCACCGGCAACGTACTCGTTGCAAGCACCGACGGAGTCGGCACAAAACTGAAGGTTGCGCTCATGGCCCGACGGCACGACACCGTCGGGCGTGACCTCGTAAATCACTGTGTAAACGATATCCTTGTGCAAGGCGCAAAGCCGCTCTTCTTCCTCGATTATCTCGGGGCTTCCGGCCTGACAACGTCCGTCTTCGTCAAGGTGATATCCGGATTGTGCGTAGCGTGCAGGCAGAACGGCTGCGCATTGCTCGGAGGCGAAACCGCCGAGATGCCCGGTTTGTATCCCAAGGGTGAATATGATCTTGTCGGAACAATAATCGGGGTCGTGCCCAGGCGCCGCATCATCACCGGGTCGCGTATCAAGAGCGGGGACGTCATCATCGGGTTGCCATCCTCCGGCCTTCACACGAACGGTTATTCGCTTGCCCGGAAAGTCATATTCGAGAAAGCAGGCCTGACTGTAGCGGCTATTCTGCCGGGCACCCGCCGGACTGTCGGTGACGTGCTGCTGGCCGTTCATCGGAGTTACCTGGCGCCCGTGCAGACCATGTTGCACGCCGGTGTGCCGATTCATGGAATGGCACATATTACCGGTGGTGGATTGCCCGACAATACCGCGCGGATCATGCCGGACGGCACATCTGCAGTGTATGACAGGTCATCATGGCAGCCGCCTCCGGTGTTTTCGTTCATCCGGAAGACGGGCCGCATCGACCTGGACGAGATGTATCGGGTTTTCAATATGGGTATCGGCCTTTCGATTATCATGCCACCGTCCGCTGTCGCACGCGCAACCGGCATCCTGAAGAA
>SPBP01000101.1 GCA_004525935.1 Lentisphaerales bacterium
ATCACGCCGCAAGCCGATCCCGACGAAACCAGGCAGGTGCCCGAGGTGTGGCGAACCGGCATCAGTCCGATACGGCTGATCGGTCCGATACGTCTGATTCATTCGGCCCGAGAGAACCTGCCCGCAATGCAAACTGCTGGCAAACCAACCCACCCACTCACCCACACACATTCAGAAAAGGGTAGAAACGTTCATACCCCTCTGCTAGGCTGTGCCTCCATGAACGCCGCAGAAATGAACCGACTCCACGACGAAGCCCTCCAGCAGGCGCAAGCCGCCACAGGCTCTGCAGAGCTCGAAGCAGTGCGCGTCCGTTATCTCGGCAGGAAAGGACTCCTGCAGGAGATTATGAAAGGCCTCGGAAAGGTCGATCCGTCCGAAAGACCGCAAGTCGGCAAGCTTGCTAACGAGCTCAGGGAAGAACTCCGCTCACTGCTCGACTCCAGGAAGGCCGACCTTGAAACCGCGGTCTTAACCGAAACCACTTTTGACTATTCCATGCCGGGCAACTGGCGACAGCTCGGCACGCGCCACCCGATCTCCCGCATCATCGAAGACGTCGTGCAGATATTCGCCAGGCTCGGTTTCACCGTTGCCGACGGGCCCGACATCGAAACCGGCTATTACAACTTCGACGCGCTCAACACCCCACCGGATCATCCGTCCCGAAATGAGAAGGATACTTTCTGGCTTGAGACCGGGCAGCTCCTTCGCACGCAGACTTCCCCGGTCCAGATTCGTGTCATGGAGAAACAGAAGCCGCCCGTCAGGATCATTGCCCCCGGTCGCTGCTTCAGGCGTGACACAACCGATGCAACACACAGCGCCAACTTCCACCAGATCGAAGGCCTTTACGTTGACCGGAAAGTCTCCATGGCCGACCTCAAAAGCGACATCACCTACTTCGCGCAGGAGATGATGGGACCCGACGTCCAGGTTCGGTTCCGACCGCATTTCTTCCCGTTCACCGAACCCAGCGTCGAGTACGATTTCTCCTGCCATTGCTGCAACGGAAAAGGTTGCCGCGTCTGTGGAAACAGTGGTTGGATAGAAATGGCCGGTGCCGGCATGGTCGACCCCCGGGTATTCAAACTCGTTGGCTACGATCCCGGGAAATTCACCGGATACGCGTTCGGCATGGGCGTCGAACGCATCGGCATGATCAAGTATGGAATCCCCGACATCCGAATGCTCTACGAGAATGACGTCCGCTTTCTTCAGCAGCTTGGCTAGTGTGAAGCATCATGATTCAATCTGGTCCAAAGAAGGACATCGAGAGTAGCGACAATGCGCGTACCGATAACATGGCTCAGAGATTACGTGCAGTTCGACGCCTCGCCCGCCGAACTGGCCGATCGACTCACCTTCTCCGGTCTTGAAATCGAGGAAATCGACACTATCGGTGTCGACTGCCGCGGCATGGTCGTCGGCGAAGTCCTCTCTGTCGGCCCGCATCCCGACGCCGACGACCTGCAGTTGTGCCGCCTCAGCGCCGGCCGGGACACAGTTCAGGTCGTCTGCGGTGCGCATAACTTTGGCCCGAGCGACAAAGTTCCCCTCGCCCTCCCCGGCAGCACGCTCGCAGACGGCACGCTCATCAGGAAGGGATCCATTCGTGGCCAGGCGTCCGACGGAGTATTGTGCGCCGAGGACGAACTCGGATTATCCGATGATCATTCAGGCCTGCTGCTTTTGCCGCGCGACATACCCGCCGGCACACCGCTTGCCGAGATCCTCGGTTCGCCGGAACCTGTACTTGTAATCGAGGTCACCCCGAACAGGCCCGACTGCCTCAGCATGATTGGCATAGCTCGTGAAGTTGCCGCACTCTACGGAAAGAAGCTCAAGCTGCCCGGAATCGCATATCCCAGGGGGAAGAAGCCCATTGCGGAGATGGCAAAGGTCGAAGTCAAAGACCCGGCTCTCTGCCCAAGGTACACCGCGCGCGCGATCCTCGGCGCCACCGTCGACCACGGCCCGCTCTGGATGAGACTCCGCCTGCTCCAGGCCGGCATCAGGGCAATCAACAACATCGTCGACATCACCAATTATGTTCTCCTTGAATGCGGCCAACCGCTCCATGCATTCGACCGCAGGTTCCTGTCGGACAACACCATCATCGTGCGCCGTGCAAAGAAGAACGATAAGATGTCAACCCTCGACGATCTCGAGCGAGCGCTATCCCCCGAGATGCTTGTCATTGCCGACTCGAACAAGCCCGTTGCGCTGGCAGGCGTCATGGGCGGGGCAGGCAGCGAGATTCGAGATGACACAACAGAAGTACTCCTCGAAAGCGCCTGTTTCAACCCCACAAACATCAGGCGAACCTCTGCCACGCTCGGCCTTTCAACCGAGTCGTCCTACCGCTTCGAGCGGGGACTCGATCCTAATCTCGCCGACTGGGGCAGCAAGCGCGCAACCTCGCTCCTGATCGAACTCGCCGGTGCCACCGCAGCAGCAGGCTCAATAGACGTCTACGCTGGCAAGCCGCGCAAGAAAACCATCACCTGCAGATTCAGCAATGTCCGGGACCTGCTTGGAGTAGAACTCGCCGACAGCCGCATCCGCAGCATCCTGAAGTCGCTCGAACTCCAGGTCACTCCCGGCAAGACAAAGGACTCCTGCAGCGTCAGCATCCCCACGTTCCGGCTCGACCTCGAGATTGAAGCCGATCTCATCGAAGAAATCGCACGAATCCACGGCCTGGACAACCTCCCGCTGCACGCGCCCCGGGGCTTACTCGTGCCCGGCGCCGATGATTCCCCAGTGCGCGCCGTTTACTCCTGCAAATCCATGCTCGCCGGGCTCGGCCTCACCGAAATCATGAACTACAGCCTCGTGTCCGAACGAATTCTCGACCTGTTCGACGCCCGTGCCGCGGCCACCCGTATAGTGCTGCCGAACCCCATCAGCATGGACCAGTCCGTGCTTCGCCCTTCGCTCATACCCCAGATGGTTTCATCACTCGGCCACAATCTCTCCCGGCAAATCGACGAGGCCGCACTCTTCGAGATGGGCCGTGTCTACCGCAAAACCAAAGCCGGCAAACTTGAAGAAGCCGAACACCTCGCAATCGGCCTGATGGGCAACATCGGACGCAGCCCGCTCGATAAACGTCGCGCATTAACGCCCGAAGACTCATTCCTGTGGCTGAAAGGCATGCTCTGCTCACTCTGCACAAGGCTCGGGATCGGCAATCCCGTGCTCGAACAAGCCGACCTTTCATGGGCAGAACCAGGCACCGCCGTAAAGATAGCCATTTCCGACTCCGCAAAGCCTGTCGAAGTCGGGTTCGCCGGGCTGCTTTCCAAGGCAATTGGAAAAGAATGGCGCATGAATCAGCCCGTTGCCCTTCTCGAAGTCGACGTCCTGCCGCTCGTCAAACACGTTTTTGATGTGCCTGCGGCAAGAATGCTGCCCATCTACCCTTCCATTCAGCGGGACATGGCAATTATCGTACCGAAACTCACGAAGAATGAAGAGGTCATGACGATCATAAAGAAAAATTCGCCACTCGAATTGACAGCCGTCGCACCGTTTGATATTTATGAACATGAAGGTATTGGCGCGGGTAAGAAGAGTCTTGCGTATGCCTTCACGTATCGAGCTCCGGATCATACTTTGACCGACGAGGAGGCCAACCGGCTGCACTCGGTGATTAGGGACAAAGTTGCCGGAGAATTGGATGCAGAGGTGAGAGAAAGGTAGAGAACGGCTGGCAGCACGTGGCCTTGGTGGGTTGAGAATCATGGGGTTTACTATCAATTACGGAAATCTGCTCCCGGCGTCATCCGCATTCACTGCGGACCCGATGTCGGGTTTTTGCGATGTTGGTGTGTGTATCATCCGTCCGAAAGTTTCAACTTGCTGTAAACCGGACGGAGAATTGGGAATCTGCCGGGCGAATCCGTTCCGGCCTGACAAGCAGCACATGACATCGCATTGCAGTTCCGTTCTTTGAGCAGTTGAATTCCAGCTTCTCTAAAAAAGAAAATACCCTGCCGGGTTCGTGAATAGGCCGAGTCTCTGACCCTAGATTTATTAGAGGGAGCTTGAATAGGACGTTAACCCTACGCCTTCTCCACGGAAGGATTGGGTGATCGTCTTCTAAAGCACCCACCTGTTCTTCATGGAACGGGGATGACAGCCTCTGCGACGCTTGGTGGGGTATTTTTTTGTCCGGAGGCGGAACGATGGACCTGTTCGAAGGAAATGGCGCACTCGAGAAGGCGCACCACGAACCGCTCGCCGCACGCATGCGGCCCGACACCGTCGACGGCATCGTCGGCCAGGACCACATTCTCGGGCCCGGCAAACTCCTCAGGCGCGCAGTTGAGGCCGACCTGCTCGGCAGCATCATCCTCTACGGCCCGCCCGGCTGCGGAAAAACATCACTTGCCGAAGTCATCGCCACCACCACCCGGCGCCGGTTCGAACGGACAAGCGGCGTTGTCGCAAACGTCGAAACTCTGCGCACCCTCATAAAAGCCGCGGCCCATCGCAAAGAACACGAAGGCACTGAAACAGTTCTGTTCATCGACGAGATTCACCGTTTCACCAAGTCACAGCAGGATGTGCTCCTGCCCCACGTCGAAAAAGGCACCGTCACACTCATCGGTGCAACCACCCATAACCCACTCTTCTTCATTAACGGCCCGCTCAACTCGCGCTCGCAGATCTTTGAACTGGCCCCGCTCTCCGAAGAGGCCATACTCGTACTTCTTCGCAGGTCGCTTGAAGATGACAAAGGGCTCAGCCCTCTACACGTCACGGCCGATGAAGATGCGCTTGCCCATCTGGCGCGGGTCTCCGAAGGTGACGCGCGCCGTGCGCTCAACGCGCTCGAAATCGCAGCCCTCACCACGACGCCCGATGCACAGGGCATAGTCCACATAACACGCGGTTGTGCAGAAGACTCCATCCAGAAGAAAGCCGTGCTCTACGACCATGATGAAGACCTGCACTACGATACCATCTCCGCCTTCATCAAGAGCGTGCGCGGCTCCGACCCAGATGCAGCCCTCTACTGGCTCGCCAAGATGCTGTATGCAGGCGAGGATCCAAGGTTCATCGCACGACGACTCGTTATCCTCGCATCCGAAGACATAGGCAACGCCGATCCGCGCGGCTTGACCATAGCCGTTTCCGCAATGCAGGCCGTCCAGTTCGTCGGAATGCCCGAGGCACGCATAATCCTCGCACAGGCAACAACATACCTCGCATGCGCGCCCAAGAGCAATGCAGCCTACCTCGGCATCGAAGCTGCAACCACCGACGTAAACACCTCCAGAACCCTTGAAGTTCCGGAGCACCTGCGCAACATACATCTCGCCGACTCGGCCACCGCTGCACCTGACCGGAAGATCCCAGGCAAATCAGCCGACTATAGCTATCCCCACGATCACAAAGAGCACTTCTTCGCAGACCAGCAATACAAGCCTTCCAGCACCGTCTACTACAAACCATCCAACCAGGGATATGAAGATACCATCGCCAGACGACTGGAAAACTGGCGGGCGAAGCGTGATGCGAAGGGCGTAACGAGCAACGGGAAGAAAGGGACAACAGGACCACGGGACCACGGGACGCCAGGACCGACTGAGAAAACACTGATTGCAGAGGACAGAGAAGCATGAAGCAAGCCAACCAAGAACGACAAACCTTGTCTGCCCGCCATGGCCTCGGCGGAACAGGGCTACCCGCGCCCTGGCAGTTTCCCCACTCATATTATCTGCATCCATCGGCGTTCATCGGCGGTTGCATTTCAGTGTGCGGTATCACCCGACACCCGACACGCAGCACGTGAACAACATGACTAAGAACGAAATACGAGACAGAATAAGGGCCAGGCGCAAAAGCCTCGACCCGAACTGGATCCGCCAGGCGAGTGGAGAAGTCCAGCACGCCGCTTCGCTGCTTCCTGAATTCCAGACTGCCTGCCTCGTCTCCTGCTATCTCGCGGCAGACACCGAAGTGCAAACCGATCAGATCGTCGGGAACTGCCATCAGGCTGGCAAGACTGTATGCGTCCCATGGTTCCGTAAGGACACAGGAAACTATGAGTGGTCCATTCTCGCGCCCGAAACAGAAGTCGGGCTCGGCCCGCTCGGAATACGACAGCCCTGCGCCATCGCCGCCCTGCCCCCGAATTCAACCATCGACTTGATTCTTGTTCCCGGCCTCGCATTCGATGCCAGCGGACGGCGAATCGGCTACGGCGGCGGCAACTATGACCGACTGCTCAAGGCACATGAAGTGCCCGTGAGATTCTCCGTCGGCCTGGCATTTGAGTTCCAGATTCTTGACGAAGTGCCCTATGAGCCGCACGACATGAATGTTGACGCCGTCGTTACCGACCACCGCGTTCTTCGAACCGCAAAAGGACTTTCATAACAGGTAAACACAAACAGAACACAAGCCGGGTGCACATTCACCCGCAAAGCAGGAGGGCAAAACAATGATGCCGATATGGGGGACAATAGCGACAGCCATCGTCTGTCTTGTTGCCGGCTTCGTCAGCAGGCTGCTACTCGGACGCTACAGGTCTATAGGTACAGAGCATAAGGCACGTCAGCTTCTCAAAGAGGCGAAGCGCGAGGCCGATACATTGCGCAAGGAAGCCAACCTCATCGCAAAAGATGAGATGATAAAACTGCGCGACGAATTCGAGAAGTCGACCAAAGACAAGCGTAAGGAGCTCACCGACCTGGAGCATAGAATCTCGCAGCGTGAGATGAACCTGGAACGCAAGGTCGCCATGCTCGACAAGAAGGAACTCTCGCTTGACGAGAAGCTCCAGGACCTGGAGAAACGGTCGCAGAAACTTGAAGAGGATGGAGAGCATCTCGAAAAACTGGTGGTCGAAGAGCGGGAGAAGCTGCAGCGAATCGCCGGCATGACACGGGACCAGGCCAGGATCGAGTTGCTTGCCCGCACCGAGAAGGAAATCCAGGGCGAGGTAGGTTCATTGATCCGGCGCCTCCAGGAGGAAGCAAAGGAAACCGCCGAGCGCGAGGCAGCCAAGATCGTCGCACTGGCTATCCAACGCAGCGCTGTGAATCATTCGAACGAAATCATGACCTGTTCCGTTGCCCTTCCCAATGACGACATGAAAGGCAGAATCATCGGACGGGACGGCCGCAATATCCGCGCACTGGAGGCCGCAACAGGGGTGAACCTGCTGATTGACGACACGCCCGAAGCCGTTGTCATTTCGGGGTTCGACCCTATACGGCGGGAAACTGCCAGGCAGGTGCTTGAACAACTCATAGCCGACGGCCGCATACACCCGGCTCGCATTGAGGAGGTCGTCACCAGGATCCAGGAGACCATGGCCGAGAGCATTCTGAGGACCGGTGAGGAAGCTGCATTCGAACTGGACGTTCAGAGGGCCGATCCGGAACTGCTCCGCATGCTTGGCCGGCTGAAATTCAGGACAAGCTACACGCAGAATATCCTGCAGCACTCCATTGAAGTCGGGCACCTCATGGGAACCATGGCCGCGGAACTCCACCTGGACGGCGTTCTTGCAAAGCGAATAGGTGTGTTCCACGACATTGGAAAGGCGACCGATCACGAAGTGGAAGGCAGCCATGCAATCATCGGTGCCGATCTTCTCAGGCGCCACGGAGAGCCGCAGCTGCTCGTTAACGCCGTTGCCGCCCACCACGAGGAGGTCGAACCCGAAAGCGTCTATGCCATTCTCTGCGCCGCGGCAGACTCCATATCGGGCTCAAGGCCGGGTGCACGTTCCCAGACAACCGATATCTACCTGAAACGTCTCGAGAAACTCGAAACCGTCGCCAACAGCTTCACCGGAGTCAGCAGAAGCTACGCCATCCAGGCGGGACGCGAGGTGCGCGTGATCGTGGAGCCGGATACTGTTGACGATAGCCAGGCAATGTCACTCGCACGCAGTATCAGCCGTAAGATCGAAGAAGAGCTCAAGTACCCAGGGCAGATCAGGATAACCGTCATACGCGAGACGCGCTGTATCGAGTATGCCAGGTAACTGATGTGTGTGGGTGTGGGAGTGTGGGAGTGTGGGAGAAGAACTGATCCAATGTCCAACAAGGAATGTCCAAGTTCCGTGTGAGATCGATATTGAGTGTTGAATACTGGATAATTCTTCTATCGTCCTCGTCTTCAGTGAGCGGAGCGAACGGTCCTCGTCATCGAGTTTTGACTGGTCGCGCTTCCCGTCAGGAGCGCGTCCGTGTGGGCGGGTGGTGCCGGGAAACGCTTGCGACGAGACCGGGCTGGGAGACAGCCCGGCGCACCCAAACTGCCGAGGACCATGCTTCGCCTGAGGCTGCGGCATGGCACGCGAGTACCGTTCGTCACGCTTCGCG
>SPBP01000482.1 GCA_004525935.1 Lentisphaerales bacterium
CAGAAGCCGTCACACGCATGATTTGGCAGAATCTGCTAAGACGATCTCGAAGATTGCTCACGTGCAGTCTGTGTAATCTGTTTGCGCAACCAGATGTGCGCCTGATCGTCGTGGAAGCGTGGGTGCCAGACGATGATAGCGTCTGGGCCCTTGATTTCTATCGGCAATTCCATTTTGCGAAGGCTTCCGAGATCCCGTTTCGTCAAAAGAAGTTCGGGAAACACTGCTATGAAATTGTCGCACTTCACCAGGTCCAAGGCGAAGCGGAAGTTGGGCACCGAAATCATGACATCGCGTCTGCGACCAACACTGCGCAAGGCGACATCGGTAGAAGCCTGGAAAGAGCCGCCAGCAGGCGAGATTAGAATATGAGGGAAGGCGCAGAAAGTATCCAGATCAACACGGTCTCCCTTGACCGGATGGCGGTTTCTTACAACACAGATGTAGCGATCGGTGAACAGGAAGCGGGATGGATAGTCGGGAGGAGCCATCTCGGGGATCGTGATGGCAATGTCGACCTGACCTTTGTGGAACCTCTCGCCTAACTCGGTTGTCTCGAATGGCACCACGGCGACTTGGATCCCGGGAGCTTCACGTCTCAAGCGCTTGATGAGGGGTAGAAGTACGATCACTTGGCTGTAGTCTGTCGCTGAAATGTGGGACCTGAAACTTGCCTTCTTAGGGTCGAATTTTTCGGGTGACAGTATCTCCCAGGCATCAGCCAACAATCGCTTGATTTGGGGTGCGAGCTGGTCGGCACGCGGCGTCGGAACCATGCCCCACTGCTTCCGCACGAACAGGCGGTCCTCGAATAGCGACCTGAGCCGCGCTAGCGTCCCACTGACCGTTGGCTGCGTCACAGCGAGCCTGTGGGCGGCTTGCGTGAGGCTCCGCTCTTCGTAGATAACATCGAACGTCGTCAGCAGATTGAAATCGAGTGAACGAATATCGGTCATCCCTATATTCCTCATCAGGAAAATCGATTGGCACTATTGTAAGGCGCATTTTAACGTTGTCTACAGCCTGGCCGCGCCGATCTGCCCCTTCGGAATAGCTTGTTTAATAGGCGCACAGGGGTTCCTGGGAGGAAAAGCGAGCAATGTCGAGATTTCCCTTGGAAGGTGGCTGCCACTGCGGTGCTGTCCGATATGTTCTGCATAAGCCCGCACTCAGCGTGCAGCACTGCCACTGCGAGCGATGCCGCAAAATGACTGGATGCATGTTCGGAACGGGCGCGGTTGTCCAACGTGACGGCGTTACGATCACGGGCGAGGGCAACCTCACCGCCTATCGAAGCTCAGCAACTTTTCCAGAGATGTTCTGCAAGACGTGCGGCTGCCACCTGTTCGCATACGAAGATAGCGAACCCACACTGATGTACGTCTCCGCAGCGACACTGGACGGCGGAGCTCACCCCGGACATCCGCCAGACAAGGAGAGCCATGTCTATATGCGCTCCAAAGCTCAATGGGATCGGACGGCTGACGACTTGATCAAGTACTCGACCACCAGCCCGGACGAAATCATCACGGGATTGCAGAAAGCGGAGTTATTGGACCGTCAGTAGTAGTTGTTGGTGCGAGGTGGTTTGGGTAACCGTCGACAAAAAGGAACACGCCATGTCAACGCAAGGGATGAACCAGTTCCTGATGTGCACGAGAATTGGCGCTTACATGCAGGCCATAGAGGCTATAGAACAAGCGAATAGCTCCGATCATTTGGCTCGTGACGTACAGAGGCTCAGAAAGCACCGGTCGGATGTCTGTGAAAGTTCGGGTCGCGTCGTTCCGGATAGGGGCTTTCCAATAAGGCGAGCCTGGGGGTCGATCTCAGAAATTGTGACGGCGCGAGCCATATTAGCCTCTGTCGTAATGGCTGTTGTGCTTCCACCTTTGATTTGGCTTGTCGGATGAGGCCAGAAGCCGACTGTCAGCTTCGGGTCAACACCAGATGAACGGGGGCATCGCCCGGGAGGTCCGCTCCCTGGGGTGAAGCAGACGAAAACGATGAGAAAGCGGACGTGCCGGTTGGAATGTCGGCTGTCGGGGGAGGAGTAGACGTTGCTTGTCAGGGGCTGTCAGGGCCGTTC
>SPBP01000266.1 GCA_004525935.1 Lentisphaerales bacterium
GGCGATAGCCGTTGGTTTCTGTGAGGCGTTGCAACCCCGGGACGCAGTCTTCGGCACTTACCGCGGTCACGCAATGTATATGGCAAAGGGCGGCAATCTCAGGACGATGATGGCAGAGCTCTTCGGCAAGGCGACGGGCTGCGCGAAAGGGAAGGGCGGGTCGATGCACCTGGTTGATGTTGAACACGGCATCATGTGTTCCTCTGCGGTCGTTGCCACAACAATCCCCGTTGCGGCTGGCTACGCGTATGCACAGAAATGCCTCGGACGGAAGACAGTGGTTGTGTCGTTTCTCGGCGATGGCGCTACAGAAGAAGGGGTTTTTGCCGAGACATTGAACTTCGCGGTGTTGAAGAAGCTTCCAATTATCTTCGTCTGTGAAAACAATCTGTATGCCATTCACTCCCATGTTGGTGCACGCCAGGCTCAGATGGACATCTGCAGGCGAGTTGAAGCACACGGTGTTCATGCGGAGAAGTTCCCAGACGACGATGTGCTGGCGATATATCAACGTGCGAGCGAGGCGGCTGATGCACTCAGAACCGGCCAGACAGGACCGCTCTTCTTCGAGTGCATGACCTACAGGTGGAAGGAGCACGTTGGGCCCGGCGAGGACTACGACCTTGGCTACAGGACGCTTGATGAAGCCAGGCCCTGGATGGAAGGCGACCAGGTCAAACGACTTGCAGCCATGATCGAAGAGGCTGACAGGAAGAAAATAGAGGATGCCGTTGAGGCGGAGATACGCGATGCGGTGGATTTTGCCGAGAAGAGCCCGTTCCCCGGGCCCGGTGAGCTGCTGAAGGATGTCTTTGAGGAGTAGGACGTGGATCGCGCGATAACATATAGCGAAGCAATACGTGAGGGAATTGATCTGGAGATGGCGAGGGATCCCAGGGTGATTCTGTTTGGGCTGGGGGTTACGGATCCCAAGGGCATTCTGGGCACCACGAAGGGGCTGGAGAAGAAATACGGAGCAGAAAGAGTGTTTGATACGCCGCTGTCGGAAGACGCAATGACCGGCGTAGCAATTGGTGCGGCAACCGCAGGGCTCAGACCCGTTCACGTGCATATTCGCATGGACTTTCTCCTCCTGGCAATGAACCAGCTTGTGAACATGGCAGCAAAAATCCGATACATGTTCGGCGGTCAGATATCGGTTCCAATGGTTGTCCGTGCAATGATAGGGAAAAGCTGGGGCCAGGGCCCCCAGCATTCGCAGGCATTGTACTCGTTCTTCATGCATGTGCCCGGCATCAAAGTGGTCGCACCTTCAACTCCGCACGACGCCAAGGGCTGCCTCGTAGCAGCAATAAGAGACAACAACCCCGTTCTGTTCGTCGAGCACAGGCTGCTCTACTACCAGACTGGGAACGTGCCCGACGGGCTGTATGAAGTGATGCCCGGCAAGTCCCGGATTACGGGCGCCGGCGAGGACATTACCATTGTGGGAATCTCCTATATGCAGCTCGAATGTCTCAGGGCCCGTTTTGAGCTTGAAGCCGTTGGCATCAGTGCCGAAGTAATCGACCCGGTATGGCTCTCTCCGTTGGATGTCGATACGATAGCTGAATCTGTACGTAGAACCGGCAGGCTCCTCGTTGTCGACAATGGCTGGACAGCATGCGGTGCCGGATCGACGATCATTGCATCCGTGATGGAGAAGCTGTGCCAACAGGTCTCTGTCAGACAGATGGGGTTTGAGCCGGCAACGTGTCCGACGACTCCGACTCTCGAAGATGAGTTCTATCCGAATCCTAGGACAATTGCCGCTATGGCCTTCAGTATGGTGAAAGGTGATGGCGAGCACTGGATGCCCGACAAGAAAGAGTACCCCGAAACAATAGCGTTCAAGGGCCCGTTTTAGAAGGGGACAGGAACTGCCTGTATGTGAGTATGTGAGTGTGTGGGTGCGTGGGGAAAACTGATTGAATATCCAACCCCGCAGAGCGGGGCAAGTATCCAATTTATTCCGCCATGGCGGGACAAGGAACATCCAGTGTCCACGTCTGTCCACCGGGCCCTTGTACGTGTTCAGCTCTGTGAGATTGATATTGAGTGTTGAATACTGGATACTTATTGTATCGTCCTCGTGCTCAGTGAGCGGAGCGAACGGTCCTCGCGTTCCAGGCCGTAGCCTTCGGCGAAGGCTGGTCCTCGAGTTTTGACTTGTCGCGCTTTCCGCCAAGAGCGGGTCCGCGTGGGCGGTTGGTACCGGGAAACGCTTGTGAGGAGGCCGAGCTGAGACAGCCAGGCGCACCCAAACTGTCGAGGACGAGGACGAGTAACAGATTGGCCTGCAGGAGAGAATGAGGTGTCAAACAGAAATTAGGACGTGACGGAACACTGAGTTAGCCCTGCGTTGGGCGAAAATCGTGATGGCATCAGTAACAGTGCAGGGAGGGAGATATGCAGTTTTACAACGGCAAAAGAATTCTGGTAACCGGCGGCACGGGTATGATTGGCCGGCCGCTTGTTGAGATGCTGATCGAGCAAGGCGCCAGTGTTCGGATCGCATCGCTTGACGATCCCTCGAGAGCGCATCCGGATGCTGAGTTCAAGCGTGTCAACCTGATGCGGTTCGACGACTGCCTTGAGGTCGCCAAAGGCATGGATTTCGTGTTCCAGGTCGCCGGCATAAAGGGATCTCCTGCTATGACCTCAAAGAAACCGGCCAGTTTCTTTGTGCCGCTGATCCTTATGAACACGAACATGATGGAGGCCGCACGCCAGGCCGGGGCCGAGCGCTACCTTTTCACGAGCACAATAGGTGTCTACGCACCTGCCGAAGTGTTTCACGAAGATGATGTGTGGAAGACATTTCCGTCGAATAACGACAGGTTCGCCGGTTGGGCCAAGCGCATGGGGGAACTTCAGGCCGACGCGTATCGCATAGAATTCGGATGGAACAACATAGCCATTGTACGGCCCGCAAATGTGTATGGACCCTTCGACAACTTTGATCCCAAGAACGCGATGGTGATCCCTTCGTTGATACGCCGTGCCGTGGACGGCGAGAATCCGCTGAGCGTCTGGGGCGATGGTTCGCCTGTCCGTGATTTCATTCACTGTGACGACGTTGCGCGCGGCATGCTTCTGGCGATGGAGAAGATGCCGGCAAAGCCGATGAATCTTGGAAGTGGTGAAGGCGTGAGCATAAGAAGAATAGTGGAAATCATCCGTGATAACCTTGACCCTGCACCTGAAATCAAGTGGGATACATCCAAGCCTTCTGGCGATCCCAGGCGGCTCATGGACATGAGCTACGCCGCCTCTGTGGGCTTCAAGCCGACTGTAACGCTTGAGGAGGGCATAGCCGGGGTTATCGCCTGGTTCAGGGAGAACCGGGACCAGGTAGAGAAGAGGTATAATGTCTTCACCGCGGACAAATACGTTTGAGACTGCCGGGAATGTCCTGGTAACCGGGACGACCAGCGGGATGGGCCGTTATATCGGCGAGAATATCACGCACGAAGCAATCAACGAGGATACGACCGAAGAGTACCTCGGTCAGTTGCGTGGGCGCTCGTGGAATACGATCATCCACTGTGCCTTCAATCAGAGGCCTGGAGTTACTGAAGCGGACCTTTACAATTACCTGGATGACAATCTTCTGCTGACGCTGAAGCTCGCAGCATTCCAGCATGCACGATTTGTATACTTATCTTCTGTAGATGTATACCCCCGCAGTCTGGATCCTTGCAGTGAGACGGATCTGCCTGCATTGGACGCTCCTGCAGGACTCTATGCAACGGTCAAGCGTATGAACGAGTCGATTGTCAAGAAGCCCTGCAACAGGCCGTTGGTGCTCCGTTGCGCTGCATTGTGCGGGAAGTATTCCAGGAAGAACTCACTCATTCGAATTGCCGAAGATGATCCCTGTGATCTTTCACTGGCGGGTGAATCGACCTTCAATTATGTACTGCACGCCGACGTGTGGGAGTTTGTCAGGACTGCCATTGAAAAAGACCTGCAGGGCGTATACAATATCGCGGCATCGGACAATATTGCCTTGGAAGAAGTCGCGTCCATGCTCGGGAAGAAGGTATCCTTCGGCAAATTTGTTTACGAGACC
>SPBP01000392.1 GCA_004525935.1 Lentisphaerales bacterium
CCATTCATATCCGGACTCCTGGTCATCGGCAAACATGGTTGCAAGGGTTTCCGCCCGCGTGGCTGCGGTCTGGTCTTCGGCTTTGGTGGCATCGACTTCAGCTCCGTCTCCGTGTGCCTGGTCGGCCAGGAGCTTCATGTTTTGCATAACCAGCGTTATAGCTTTGTGCATTTCAGCGGCGCTTGCGAAACGCTTGGCAGGATCGTGATTGGAACCTTTGTGTACGATCTTCTCGAGGAATGGATGTTTCTTGAAGATCTGCAGGGAGAAGTCGAGGCCTGTGCTCTTGGCTCCGGTGGCGCGGGCAATGAACTCAGCTGCGGCTTCCTGACCGGTGTTGCTGGCCCGGGGGAAGGCGGTTGAGCCGGTGAGCGCTTCGTACATGGCGAGGGAAAGAGCATATATGTCGGACTGCGGCGAACCGCGGAAACCTTCGGTCACGAAATCCGGGGCCATGTAATCCCATGTTCCAGGCGTGGCGCCGTGCGTCTGGGTTCCGCTGACATCTCGCGCAACGCCGAGATCGAGGATCTTGGCGAGGTGGGGCTTGTCAACAGGGGCATACAGATTGCCGGGCTTGATGTCCCTGTGAATGATGGGGTTGACATTCTCGTGGAGGTACTGGAGCGCTTCGAGGTAGTTCCTGAATAAATTGAGTACCTCGCTGATGTCGAGACCGTATTCGGAGTCTCGGATTCTGTTGCGGAGACTCCAATCGGGCATTCCTTCGAGATACTCCATGACTAGGAATAACTGCTTGCCGCCAGTAGCCGAAACATTCTGAAAGAAGTCAACGTATTCAACAAGATGCTTGTGGCTGTATCTCTTAAGAATTTCTGCTTCCTTCACAAACCGCTTGGACGGCCGGTCTGTGAAGAGGCGCTTTATTGCGACAACTTTCTGGTCCTTGATGGTCCTCGCTTTGTAGACCTCACCAAAGCCGCCCTTGTCGAGACCCTCAAGGAGTTCGTAGTCGTCTTTGCCCTTGTGGCTGAGTGTCCTGGGCCTGAGCTCGCGCATTGCCTCAAGCATCTCATCGAAACTCTGGAACCGTCCCGATCGGTCGGGATGGAGCCCCTTGTCAATGAAGCCGGTCAGGTGCCGTATTACGCGGAATATGATCGGCGAATGAGCGGGCGGTTTCTTGTCGGCGGTCCGCCAGCGCGCAAGATACTCAAGCTCAGGACGTTCTCCGAACCTGCGCCAGGGAACGCGCCCGGTGAGCATTTCGTAGAAACAGACGGTGAGACTGAAGATATCAGAGATGTTGTCGCCCCGGAACGTGGTGTCTCCCTGCTGGCCTAGTTCGTCGGAGAGCGCGAAATCGGGGGCCATGTAGTCGAACGATCCCATGCACGGGCCGCCGCCGGTCTTTGTTGTGCCGCCTTCAAGGCGGGCAATGCCGAAATCGAATAGCCGGACCTGCCCGTCTTCGAGCAGAAATATGTTGGAGGGCTTGATGTCCCTGTGCGTGATTCCGTGCTTCTCGCTGGCATGCATTAGCCCCGCGAGACACTGTTCAAAGATGTCCTTTGCCTGCTCCCAGGGCATGCCCTTCGGGAAGTCCTTTAAATACTCCTTCAGGGTGTCGCCCTTGAGAAACTCCATGACAAGGCAGTTCTGTCTTTCCTGCCATTCGCTGTCGGTGGTGAATGAGTCGCGGTATCGAACAATGTTCCGGTGAGTTATCTTTCTGAGAATCTCGGCTTCGCGCTTGAATCGTAGTTCGGCGGAATCATCGTCTCCGGCTTCCTTGAACAGTTTCAAGGCAACGGTCTCGTTGTCGACCAGGTGCCTGGCTTCGTAAACCGAAGCCTGGGCGCCATCCGAGATGCGCCTGATGAGTTCGTAGTTGCCAAGCAGTCGTTTTGAGTCTTCAGCCATTGTATCCCAATGTCTCTTGCGGTCGACCAGTTGCGGCGCTCAGAGTTACCTGACGATGTCTACAACATCACCGATGGCTTCGAACATCGCAGCAAGCGCTTCACGATCGTCTTCGTTTCGCCAGAGATTGTCGAGCGAAGGTCGTTCCGTTCCGAAAACCGTCATGTGCATCATCTCAATGGTGTCAAGTGAACGAGCGAGCTGCGCATAGTCCTTCAGCCTCCATGCTGTGACGGCTGCAGGGATTTGATCGATCTGCCGGAGAAGAAGCTTCCTGTGGCGATCAACTCCCTGGAGTATCCGTGGCACGGCGGTAGCGGGAACCATACGTATTGATGTGAGGGGTACTGGATTCGCACCGCATGCATCTGCCAAGAGCTGCAGGCGGTTCAAGCCGTCGGTGATGGAGTTGAACCCAACCTTGCAGGCTGCGAGTGATTGCAGGTCCCTGTCGGCTACGAAGAACCAGAGGTTCGAAAAGGAGGCCTCGGGGTCGGTGCCGGGTGTGGCCAATTCCGTTTGTAGTTCGGTCACAAGATTGCGTGCATTGTCGATGAGGTGTTTCTGCATTCCGAATACTGCGCGACAGTATGTGTCAGCGACCGTTTCTGAGTTGCCGTCCCAGGAGACGTCCGCAAAATCGACAGGCAGCCCAAAATCGCCTATCAGGCAGACGTCGAACACTGCTTCCTTGAGAGCCAGGTGGGACTCAACCGGGTTGACGCGATGGTCTCTGACTTTCTTCCATAACGTGAGCCAGCGGGCGTAAACGGTTTCTTTGCCGGTATCGGCCAGGTAGTTGTCTATGAAATCGTCCCATTTGAGGACCTGGGTCTCAAGATGAC
>SPBP01000350.1 GCA_004525935.1 Lentisphaerales bacterium
ATACAACAATGGCCGGCAGATAACTAATGTTGTGTTGGAGTCAGGTGACCAACTGCAATACACGTACGATGATCTCGACCAACTAACAGGCGAAAAGCGCGTGGCGTCAGATGGCACAGTACTCTACAACACATCATATGCATACGACGAAGTCGGCAATCGGACAAATAAGACCGTCGATGGAATCAGTGTGAGTTACAACTTTCCATATGGCGCATATGGCAACAGATTCTCAGGATGGAAAGTAGTGTCTAGTGGAACATTGACCGGCAAGCTGGACGTAGCGGGCTCTTCGACAGAGACAATAGGGACCAACTCATATCTGGGCCAGTTGTATGTCAGCAATGCCGCAGCTTGGACACCAGAAGTGAGCACCACAAACTTCATTGCCTATCAGGCTCCAGTGTTGTCAGGAACACAGCAGGTGGTGGCAGCTATCGGTGATGTAGCAGGCAACGCGGGTTATGACACAAATACAGTAGTGCTCAAGGTGGTCACAAATGCCACTGTCTACTACAACACTGCTGGATGTATAGCCAGCATACTCTATGATGGTACGGTTGGTTATACCAAGACGATGTCTCTGTCTTGGAACGGTCTGTATCAGCTTACTTCAGTCTTCACTAATGGTGTGGTAGCAGAAAGCTACCAGTATGATGCACTCGGTTGCAGAACAGCCATCATTTCCGGCACGACCACAAATTATCTGGTCTATGACGGCATTCATGTGATTGCCGAGGTCAATGCCTCGGGTGTCCTTCAGAAGTCCTACACCTATGGTCCTGGCATTGACAACATTCTGGCGATGACAGACCACACAACCGCAAACACTTACTATTTCCTTACAGATCATCTCGGGAGCGTCCATGCTGTTGTTGACAGCACAGGCTCTATTATGGAATCCTATAGGTATGACGCTTGGGGCAAGGTCCTGGGTGTATATGACAGCAACGACAAGCCCTTAAGTGAGTCAGCAATAGGCAAT
The DNA here is from genome assembly GCA_004525935.1 of Lentisphaerales bacterium. Classification (GTDB taxonomy): domain Bacteria; phylum Verrucomicrobiota; class Kiritimatiellia; order SPBP01; family SPBP01; genus SPBP01. Next base: position 986 of record SPBP01000350.1, read on the forward strand.
TGTGTTCTTTGGCAAGGCAGAGAGTACTCATGGAAGACCGGGCTGTACTACTTCAGGGCACGCTGGTATGATCCCATTACCGGCAGATGGGTGAGCAAGGATCCGATCGGGATCTCCGGTGGATTGAACCAATACGTGTTCTGTGGGAATAATCCTGTAAACAAGAGGGATCCGTCGGGGTTGCACAATTGGGCTTGGTTCAAGCCACCGGACGAGGACTTTATCGTGGGACCTAAAGAACGGTTCGAGGAATTGTATTTTTTGGGGATCCAAGCTGGCGGTTGGCTCTGCGGTACTGTTGAGCAGTTTGGCCCATTCTTCCATCAACTAGCCCACATCCATGATCCCCTTAGTGGGTTCTTGATGCCAGAGGATACGTGGATGCCGGAGATACTTCAACTTGGCGTGGAGCTTTTCACAATTCCTCCGTGTTACGTTGTGGCCGCTGGAGGATGTGTGCTTGACGAAGGGGGAGCGGTTCTGACGGGAACGTTCAACTTTGCAGGTGATGTAATTGACGTAGGGCTCGATGTTGTGGGTGGAACGCTGAACCTTGCAGGTGATATTCTAGATTTCATCAACCCATTTAGTGGGCCTTCGAATGCATCTGTGGGCACGGTGAATACGGGGGAAGGGGGTCTAATAAGTGATCCTAACTCATATGGTGACAAATAGACAGCTGTCGGGGAAACAAGATGTGAGACTTGTTGCGAAGATTTCAATTGTCGCCCTTCTCGTTCCGTTGTTGTGCTCTTGCTCAACGGTCAGTGCTGGTCGCTATGTTGTTCCTTCTTCGATTGAGGGTGCGACAGAAATGTCGAATGACACCTGGCGAACCCATGGTGCAGCGCCGATAGGGGCTGGGGCATCACGTCGGGATACCATCGAGTGGTCATTGGGGACCATGAGACCTGCTGTCTATGAGAGGCATTTTAGTGCGGGATTACGCTATATCATGTACCCTACGACGGTCAGAGAACGGTGTCTGCTTTTTGGTCCCCCTCTGCTGCCTGTGATCCCGGTCTGGTTCTGGGATCCTGAAGTGGCGTCTAGGCCTCATAGGGTCAGAATTGTGTGGCGTGGGAATATTGAGACGGCAAAAGGGGTCACTGTGTATTATGTCGCTCAAGATTCCCGACATAAAGGAAACAGAACCATCGTCAGTACGTCACAGAAAGAGATGGAATGCCACTACGTCTTTGATGTAGAGCTTGCTGACGAATCTCAACTACTCCTTGATGATTCTGGCGGAGCCAAGGTCGTGCGAATTCCATTGAAGTATCACCGTGGGATGGAGTGGTTTCCGTACATAAGAATGTTTGGCTCAAAATGAGTGGGGACAGAGCGACGCAACAAAGGGCCTTGTGCCGTCCTCATTGTTGTGGCACTGCATTGCGGATTTTTGTTCCGAAAAGTTCACACTTGAGCACTGCGCATGTTTGTGCTACCCCCTAAGGAAGCAAAAGCAGGGCCCGAAAAGTGCACACTTCAGCAGATGCAAGTAGTTTTCTTGGAATTAATATCTCTGTAAGTTCAAGGGCTTTGGAGTCTCTATTCAGGGATTGCGAAGCCAGGAAGAGCTTGCCGCAGCGGCATAATGCCTCTCCTCTCAACCCACCGAAACACTTAAATCCCATCACTCCCTTTCTTATTCAATCGTCAGGAATTTGGACATTCCAATACCTGATCCGTCCTAATGCAAAACTGCACAGTTCTGCTGAAGTGTGGAGGTACTGTAGGCATATAGGACGAGGACTATGAATTGTAATGGCAACACGACGAGTAACGAACGGAAGACCAGAATGGATCTTGGACCAAAGAAGGTTCCTTACGCAGCCACAGCTGCGAAGGTTACTCACGAAGTGCTGCCAGTGCAAGAGCGCGCAACGCAGTCAACGACGGTCGGCAAATAGGGCGTGGTTCATAGTCCGGCTGGCAGCTGAAACAGGGCTTCGATTGAAGGAGATCGTGGAGTTGAACTGCGGGGATCTCATCTTACGATCAGAGGGCAGTGCTGTGCTTGTCCGCTACGGGAAAGGAGGGAGAAGGCGACTTGTGCATATCCGCAAGGAATTCTCGAGAGATATCGACGGGTATCTAAGATGGAAGAGGCAAGTTGGTGAAGAAACACAGCATGATTCTCCTGTTCTG
>SPBP01000200.1 GCA_004525935.1 Lentisphaerales bacterium
CTTCGCTGAAAGTGTTCAGGGGTTCAGAGTTCAGGAGGCCACCGGCGCTCGGACTCCGGCAGGTGCTTCTCCAGTGATTTGTCAAGACCGTTGAGCATTCGGATGCAAAGAAACGTAGCTTAAGGAGCTATATCCACACGTCTCCCACAGTCGGCACATGAGCCATCTATCGTACCCCGGAGTTCCGTCATGTACCCGCGCCTGGTGACAAGCGTCGCACTACAGCCCGGGCACACCGTATTCTGCCCCTCCCCCGTGGTGTTCCCCAGGTATACGTAAGACAGAGCAGCACGGCTAACCTTCCACGCGCTCTCCATAAGAGAATACGGCGTCGACTTTATCGAGAGTTTGTATTGCGGTCTGTATGCGCTGATATGAAGGGGCGTACCAGGGCCCAGGTTCCCGGCAATCCATTCCGCAAGTGCATGGACCTCGTCATCAGAACTGTTCAGTCCGGGAATCAGCAGGTTCGTGATTTCAACGTGACATCCTGCTTCGACCGCCTGCTTCGCGAAGTCCAGCACCGGGGCAAGTCGGCCACCGCAATGCATACGATAGAACTCCTCGTTCATGCTCTTGATGTCGATGTTCAGCGCGTCAACAAGAGGAAGGAGATCAGATGCCGGGCCACGTTCGATGTATCCGTTGGTGACCAGCACGTTTTTCAGGCCGGCTTTCCGCACAGCTTGAGCGCAGTCCTGAACAAACTCGATCCCAACGAGCGGCTCGTTGTACGTATAGGCAACGCCAATCGATCCGGCAGAGCCCGCATCGGCCACAATTCCTGATGGATCCACATCACCTGCCCCCGACTCCACACGCTGCGATATCGTCCAGTTCTGACAAAACTCACAAGCGAAGTTACAACCCCATCCCCCGATGCTGAATATTCGTGAGCCCGGGTGAAAATGGTAGAGCGGCTTCTTCTCTATCGGGTCAATGGCAGCCGAGGAAATCTTGCCGTAACCGCATGCATACAGGACGCCCCCCGACGCTCTGCGGATCCCGCACCGACCAGTCGCCCCCTCTGCAAGCCTGCACCGATGAGGACACAGCCCGCAGCGCACGCCGCCATCGTCAGCAGTCACCCAGTAACGTGCCTTCTTGTTCACGGCAATCAGCTATCACAAAACTGCTCTCCGCGCAAGCTGGTCGTGAAAACAGACGCCTGCATTGATGTCGCGCCCTCATTACCGTTCCACTCCTGATTCCATCTTGAAGGTCCATCTGTTACTCGTCCTCGTCCTCAGTGAGCGTAGCAAACGGTCCTCGTCCTCGGATGTTGAGTGCGGAGTCAGGAATCATGCCGGATCGCACATACCCATACCCATCCGCGTTGATCGGCGGTCAGTTTCCCGCAGTTCTGCCGAAACCTGACACATGACCACTGACGACCGGCTTCCTCCTTGCCGGCTCTTCATGTGGCGTGTAAAGTCGTGCCGGGTTCGACATCACGGCCACCAGTGCAGGTAACGGGCATCACGAATGAGAGTAATTCTACTTGTCCTCGACTCAGTGGGCATAGGGCAGGCACCCGATGCTGAAGACTATGGAGATGCAGGTGCCAATACCCTCGCGCATCTTGCCGAAGCCGACGGCGCGCTCGCCCTACCCTGCCTGCAACGCATGGGACTCGGGAACATACCGCCGCTTCTCCCCCATGGCTGCCCCATAGCGGGAGTTCCGCCCGTCGCAACACCGACTGCGCACTATGGAGCAATGCGAGAAGTCTCATCAGGCAAGGACACTACAACCGGGCACTGGGAAATGGCAGGACTGCGAATCGATAAAGGTTTCCACGTCTTTCCACCCGGCAAACCATCCTTCCCGGCCTCACTGACCGCGGAGTTCGAAAAGCTGACCGGCCGCAGCATCCAGGGCAACCGCGCCGCAAGCGGCACAAAGATTATCGACGAGCTGGGAGAACGCCAGATGGCGGAAGGTTTCTGGATCGTTTACACCAGCGCCGACTCGGTATTCCAGATCGCTGCGCACGAGGAAATCATTCCGCTGGAGGAGCTTTATGACGCATGCCTGACTGCACGGCGACTATGCGATCCGTTTCGGGTCGGACGGATCATCGCCCGTCCATACAGGGGTGTTCCCGGAAACTTCAAGCGCACCACGAATCGACGTGACTTCTCCATGGTGCCGCCGGACCCCACCATAATGGACAGGTTGCTTCAATCCGGAATCAAGACGATCAGTGTCGGCAAGATTGACGACGTATTTGCAGGCCGTGGCTTCGCACAGGTCTTTCACAACGAAGACACCGCTTCATCCCAGGTCTCGTTAACCTCGATCGTGGCCGATGAGCACAAGCACTGCTTCATATTCGCCAACTTCATAGACTTCGACATGCTGTACGGTCACCGGCGAGACCCCAGCGGCTATGCGCGTGCACTCGAGAAGACCGATGCCTATCTCTCCGGTCTGCTGCCGATGCTGAAACCCGACGACGTGCTGATTCTGACCGCCGATCACGGCAACGACCCCACTTTCTCCGGAACGGACCACACCCGTGAATTCGTTCCGCTCCTGGTTTATTCGACCCGTGGGCCGCACGCCAGGAACCTCGGAATCAGGGACGGATTCTACGACGTCGCGCAATCCGTGGCCGCATGCTTCGGGCTTGATCCCATCCCTAACGGCAAAAGCTTCCTGTGAGTTATGATCACGCCGCAGATGTACCGGGCATTTTCAGATGTTCGGGTATTGCTGGCATTGCACCTGGCTGAGTGCAGACGTAAGCCGCAAGCTCAGCCGCGTGCGCATGCAAGTCCTTCAGCGGACGGCCAGCCAGCAACCCCATCACCAGTGCCGCCGTGAAGGCATCACCCGCACCAACGGTGTCGACAACAGAGACCTTCGCCGGACCAAGTTCGCTTCGGTCGGATCCCGACATCACCACGCTTCCCTGGTCCCCCTTCGTCAGAGCAACGACCTTCAGTCCAAACTTCTCAATCAACCCGTGCATCACATACTCCTCAGCGCCATCCAGGGCAAGGAGCTCAGCGATAACGGGCAATTCCTCCTCATTGCATTTCAGAACGTCACTCATGGCTACCGTCGTTGCTATTGTCTCCTGACTGAAATACGACTGACGCAGATTCACATCGAACACCTTCAGTGCATCACTGCCCGAACACTTGATTACTGCCCTGACAGCATCGCGAGAAACACTGTTTCGTTGGGACAGCGATCCGTAGCAGATTACGGAAGCACCGGCTGCAACATCCCTTAGACAATCAGTGGCGGCGATAAAATCCCACGCCACATTCTCGTGGATCACGTACCGTGGTTTGCCGGCAGAATCGAGTTCAACACTGACAGTGCCCGTAGCGTGAAGAGGATCCACGTCGACACACGACACATCCAGCCCTGCCTCCGACAGCTCACGAAGAAGATCCTCGCCGTCCTCATCGTTACCGACGCGACTCAAGACATAAGCTTCTGCGCCAAGTGCAAGGCAATGGTAGGCAAAATTGCATGGTGCACCACCCAGTTTACGGCCGGCAGGCAGAAGATCCCACAGCACCTCTCCAACACCAACTACAACGATCCGGTCCATGCCTCCCCCGCATACTCCTGAAGCCGTGCCACTCAGGCGTGAATCATGGCTTTCACAACGCCATCACGATAGCCCGCAACGAGCTCGAATGCTTCAGGGGCCTCATCAAGTGCAAAGTGGTGCGTAATCATGAAATCAACATTGATCCCACCACAGTCGATCAAGTCCAGAGCTGTCTCGACACAGTCGCACTGCCTGCGAATGTTGATGATGCTGATTTCTCTCCTCCGGATCTTCTCTATCTCGAACTGGATAGACGCTATCTCTGGGATGCCGGCAATGAGCAGCGTTCCACCCGGCTTCAGAAGTTCCACAGCCTGGTCTATCGCCTCCTGCTTCCCACAACATTCGAATACAGCGTCCAGCCCCAGGGGCTCACGCCCAAGAATCCCTGCCACCACATCCTCTTTATCAACATTGCCGGCCCAGCTTGCACCGCCGGCATTACGCGCAATGTCGACACGTTCATCGATCTTGTCCGTAACGTAGGTGGACCTCACCCCGTCTGCCCGCGCCGCCAGCAGCACCGACAACCCGATCGGGCCGGCACCCAGTATTCCTATCGCCGCATCCTGCGTTCGGCCAAAACGCCTGAACGTGTAAACTCCGATCGACAGGGGTTCAGCAATTGCTGCCCGATCGAGACCGATCGAGTTTCCAACCGGGAAACAGCTGCCCTCGGGCATAACGATGTACTCACATAGACATCCTTCCGATTCTCCGGGACATCCAAGAAACGTCAGGGCTCGGCATGTGTTGGATCTTCCGGCTTTGCACTGATCACATTCGCCACACGAGATTGCCGGATCAACCGCGATCCGGTCACCAGGCTTCAGGATGGTGACCGCTCCGCCAACCTTCTCGACCGTTCCGGAACATTCGTGACCTACCCGGAACGGGTATTCGACGCGCATCTTCCCGATATGGCCGGAAACATGATAGTGCACATCCGAACCGCACACGCCCACCGACCCGACCCTGATGAGGACTTCTTTGTCATGCTTCAACTCGGGCGTTGGAACATCCCGTATTTCCATCTGCCTTAAACCCGTCAGCACCGCAGCCTTCACCAGACACCACCCCTTTCATATCCCCGCTTGCCGCAGCTCAGCGCCGGCACGAACCACGACGAAACTGCCGCCACACCACCGACTTTCTTTCACCATGAAGAACATGAAGAGCATGAAGGGTCGAAGAACAGGGCTTGCGGTCCATCCTTGATCATCCCGCACTGAATCTCACCAGGAACAACCTCTCTTCATGACCTTCATGGTGAGATAATAGTGGCGAGAATACGCAGTGCGCACGCAATCAGTTACTGCCGGCCCATGGCTGGAACCCGAGCTGACGCGCCACATCCTCTTCCATGTATGTGCCGTGCCCCTTGCCGTAGAACTCAGAATCCTTTCGAAAATATATTCCGCTCCGCTGGTTGACCCACACATCACCTGGATCGCCAGAATGCGGAGACACCGCGGTTCCCGTCCGCCCGCCACCACCACCACCACC
>SPBP01000295.1 GCA_004525935.1 Lentisphaerales bacterium
CGCCGCCGGCTTCGCCGACAGCCTGAACCCCTGTGCCGTAGGCACGCTCGTGTTTTTTATGAGCATGTTGGCGGTCTCGGGCATTGCCGGCCGACGCCTCGTTCTTGTCGGAGCCTGTTTCTGCGTCGGCTCATTCATTGTCTATATTGCAATCGGGTTCGGCCTGTTACGCGTCATCCATGCCTGCTCCGGATTCCCGATGGTTCGGCAGGCAATTGAGATCGTAATGATCACTCTGCTGATTGGCCTGGCATTACTTTCCTTCCGTGATGCCTTCCGTTACGCGGCGAGCGGGAAAGCAGATTCTGTAACGCTTCAGTTACCTTCTGTGTTCAAGACACGGATCAGGTCCATAATACGCGCCGGTATCAATGCGCGCCGGCTCGCTGTTGGTGCATTCCTCGCCGGTGCCGCGGTTACCGCGCTCGAAAGCGTATGTACCGGTCAGGAATACCTGCCGACACTGGCACTCATGGTGAAAGCCGGCATGGCAACCCCGATGCTGGTCTCGTACCTGCTCATGTATAACCTCCTGTTCATTGTTCCACTTATCATTGTGGTTACCATTACCTGTTGCGGCGTACGAACCGATGCATTGCTTGCATGGAGCAAACGCAATGTCGTACCGGCCAGAATACTGCTCGGCATCCTGTTCATCGGCCTGGCCATCCTGATCTGGGCAATGTGAAGAAAGTGGCTGACAACGTGACTGAACAACAGGTAACAATTCTTGAGGCCACCGGGCACGATCTGGATGACATAGCCGATATGGCCCGTGAAATATGGCCGATCTGCTTCAAGTCCATCATTTCTCCGGACCAGATCGATTACATGCTCGAGATGATGTACAGCCCGAAGACCCTCGCAAATGATCTAAAAGAAGGCGTTGTGTACTGGCGCGCTGTCGTTGACAATGGCATCGTTGGTTATGCGGCACTTGGCCCGTGCGAGAAGATGGACAAGATGAAGCTGCATAAGCTATATGTCCATCCGGCCTGGCACGGTAGAGGCTACGGCAGCTTGCTCCTCGCGCAAGTTGAGCAATATGCCCGAAGCCGCGGTTGCCGCACGTTGGTGTTGAGCGTGAATCGCAAGAATGCTGCGGCCATCACGGTTTACAGGAAGCACGGGTTCGAAATTGTCGGCGAACTTGCCTCCGAGATCGGGGGCGGCTTCGTGATGGACGATTTTCTGATGGCGAAGACAGTTGGATAAAACGGCTTCGGATAGGGCCGGGCCGGATAAGGGGGAGAGGGCATGCGAGTTGAGGCGGTCATTCTGGATCTTGATGGGGTCGTTGTAACGACCGATGAATTCCATTACCAGGCCTGGCAGCGGCTGGCTGGCGAGGAAGGTGTTTCCTTTGACCGGAAGATTAACAACAGGCTGCGCGGCGTAAGTTGTATGGAAAGCCTGACCATTCTGCTGGAGAAGGCGAAGCGGAAATACTCAGATAAAGAAAAGAAGGAGATGGCTGCGCGCAAGAATCGCTATTATGTTGACCTGCTCGATGAGAAACTCAAGCCGGACGGTGTGCTGCCCGGTGCGATGGATTTCATGGAAGAATTGAAGGCACACGGCATCAAGGTGGCCATTGGCTCATCCAGCAAAAATGGCATGATGATACTTCAGAAGGTCGGGATGGACGCGTATTTTGACGCTGTTGTCGACGGCAATGATATTACGAAGAGCAAGCCGGATCCGGAAGTCTTTCTGATTGCCGCCAAGCGCCTTGATATTGAGCCGTGGGATTGCCTGGTCATTGAAGATACTGAGGCCGGGGTCGCCGCGGGGATTGCAGCCGGCATGAAGGTCTTTGCTGTTGGCGCGGCGGCTGATGATGAACGTGCCGACGTTTCTGCGCCCAGCCTCGAACACATCAGCGCCGATGAAATCATCGCCGCCCTCACCTGAGCACCTCGCCTCAGGAAAGAGTGTCCAGGGGATGATTCAATATCCAACACCCAACAAGGAATATCCAATTTCCAAGTATACTGCCGGAGAGACCCATGACTCTTCCCGTCAGGCCAGGAACCCCACCCGCCAAGCCTCTTCCTTATACTTGGCGGGGTGCACCCGCATTGCGGATTTGGCTGTCCGTCAGCTGACGGACTCTGGTGCAGGGCCAAATCCACAATGCACTGCTGGCAAGCCAACACCACAGTACCGCAAGGCCAACAATCCCTCGGGAGCCGCTCCCATCTTCCGCCAGCTTCTCGATCAATGCGCGTTTCTCGCCGCGCAGCTCCAGGTAGTCATCGATCATGATGCAGTGGCCATCCATTGTGAACGAATGGTAGGCTGAGTCCGATTCGAGTGCGCCGAGGGTCACGTCCAGCATTGTCACCAGTCGGCGCCTTGTATTTTCGAACGACTTTCGGAACTCCCGATCCCAGCGTGTATTGGAGACCACTCCAATCGACTCTATATGGCTGGCATCATCTTTCATTGTCCGTTGCTCATCCTCCTAAGCGACTCAGATTGCCGCCAATCAGGAATACTTGTCTACGAATCTCCACGAATCTTCATGAATGAATGCAGAACCACGGACCCGCCTGCATCGCCTGTGGCGAAGCCACTGCGGGCAGGTGAACACTTACAGGGATGACTGCCTCGCGCGGAGACGCAGAGGAGCAGAGCCGCAGAGAACTGCTTCTAACCACCGATGGACACGGATATACACCGATGAACAGGTCCACCAACCACGAACAAAGAACAAAGAGCCAGGACCTGGCAGGTGCGTCCTTCTCTTAAGGTATCGAGCATCATGAACGTGGCCTGCTGAGCCGCGCCCCGATTCATCGGGGCGCGGCTCAACTTCCAATCCCACTCTTGCCCGGCATCGTGTTCGCTGAAGGCGGGCTCTGGTGCTGGGCCCCATTCGTGTCTATTCGTGTGATTCGTGGGCAAAGGCAGTTCTTCGCGATCTTGAGCGCGCCAGCGCGGGTGTAGAAATTCGCAGTTTCTATCATCTATCATCTATCTTCTATCCCGTTCCTCGGATACTCCCGGAAGCATTTCCGCGAAACAAACCGATTCCGTGCCCTGAACAGCAGGAAATAGGTGAACATGCCTGCCCTGTTCCCGACCTGGTCCAGGATCATATGTTGGCTATGGCCCACAAGCCAGCCGAGAAGCCAGGGGTTCCATCCCGTAACCCATGACACCGCCAGCATTATCGGCAGCCACTCCCAGGCATGGAGTAGTATAAAGATGCGGTTGTACTCTCCTTCGGGAAACGAATTGAAGAACCGGGGGATATCCAAGCGCGGCCCGAATTGAATCAGGTAATCTGGAACATGGTCCAGATCCACAAGTACGCCTGCTATCCATGCGCTCAGCGCAAGCTCCCACGACCGGAACACTGCATACAGCGCACCTGATACGCAGGTCGACACAACAATATGTGTTTCAAACTTCATGCTGGATCCCTTGATACACCTTCTCTTACCTCATCGCAATAAACTATCTCACTACAACAGGCTCCACTGCCACCAACCACGAACAAAGAACAAATGGTGCTGGGCCCCATTCGTGTCTATTCGTGTAATTCGTGGGCAAAGGCAGTTCTTCGCGATCTTGAGCGCACCAGCGCGGGTGTAAAAAGTCAGCAGTTTCTATCATCCATCATCTATCAGTTCCCCCTCATCATCCCGGAGAAAATC
>SPBP01000337.1 GCA_004525935.1 Lentisphaerales bacterium
GGACGCCGCCACCCCGGAAGCCGCATGAGCAGCAACACCCGCGACATTCCGCGTCTATCTGGCCCGGACCGACTGGCCCGCTTATTGCACGATACTCGTGCAATGTTCGGGCTGGCGAGAACCTGACGAACAAATGTTCTCGCGTTACAGAACTGATCCGGGCCATAGTAGCTATGTATCAGGATAATTTAACGATATTCCCACAAAACCGATCAGCAAAAGGAGGAAGCATGACTTCCAAACCGATCAAAATCGTTGCTGCAGCACTGTTGGCGTGCGTTCTTTCCGGCTGCATTGAACACAATATGCTCGTCACAGTGAAGAAAGACGGCAGCGGCACCGTTACCCAGGCAACTTTTATGAACGATGCGTTCGTCCAGCAAATGGCTGCACTGGGCGGAGACGCCTCCGCAGTGGCCGAGTTGCCCATGGATCTCGACGCGCTTGCAGAGCAAGCGCAGCAAATGGGAGAAGGCGTCAGCTTCGTGAAGGCCGACAGGATCAAGAGCACGGACGGACGAGGTGGCGTGAGGGCGGTCTTCAGCTTCAAGGACATAACCAAACTGAAACTCGCGCAACAGCCTGCCATGCCGGTCCCCGACCAGATGCAGGCCGCTAATGATGCTGATCGAATCACTTTCGGCTTCAAGAAAGGCGACGTCTGCTTGCTGACCATCAACATGCCGCAACCAGAGGCAGGCGATGCGGAAGCTGCCGCGGCACCCCAGGTCGATCCGGCCATGGACATGGACCTGCCCCCCGAGCAAATGATGATGATGAAGCAGATGTTCGATGGGTTCAGGATCCGTATTATCGTCAAGGTCGACGGCGAGATTGTTAAGACGAACGCAGGCTACGTCGACGTTTCCGGTGGCGAAAAACAGAAGAGCGTTGTGACTCTTCTTGACATGGATCTCGGCAAACTTCTTGGCGATGACGCTATGCTCAAAAAACTCGCCGGCACAGCACAGGGACCAGCCCCGGATATGAACGAGGCGAAGAAGCTTCTGAAGGATGTTGAAGGGCTGAAGATTGAAACGGAGAAGAAGGTAACCGTAGAATTTAAGTAGCAGGAGGCGATTCCCGACAACCTTGCGCAAGGAAATTGATAAAGGAATCACCGTAGAGCAGGTTGAGTAGTTCGCGGGCATAGACCGACCGTTCTCTCTTCGCAACGCCCGGTTCGAATCGTGCACCGTGCCGGTCAAGATATCTGAACATGTTGGATCTTCTACAGATTCCCGTTTCGCGGCTGATCATCTTCCGGTATGCAGTGGGCCTCCTGTTCGCCGTCGGGCTGACGGTGGACATTGCCCTGCTGGTCAGGCTGATCACCCATCCGGTTCGGCGGTCGACCTCACCAGACACTCTTCGTTCCATGCCGTGGTCGTGGTGCTATGCTGCCGCCCTCGTTGCGGTCATCGTCGGGGCCCGAGCCGGATTGCCATTTCATATTCTTGCCATGATCACCATGCTCGTGGTTGTTCGGCGGGGGCAGGTGAACAGACGGGGCCGTGCACTCCCGGGCATGAGGCATGTTGCCGGGTTTGCCTGGCGCGGTCTCATTCTGGCTGTCGGGCTCTGGCCAGTGGCAATGCTGGCAGCATATGCATCCTATGCTCTCTGTTACCATGCAGGGGTAGACATCACCAGCAATCCGATGGTGAATGCACTGCGGACCCGGCAAGTGTCGTGGCAGTTCATGCTGTATCTGGGAATGCTGGCGGTCTTGATCGGTCCGTTGGCGGAAGAGTTGTTCTTTCGCTGGTTCGCTATGCGGCTTCTGTCCGGAAAACTTGGAGGATTCCTCGGGATCCTCCTGTCATCTTTGCTCTTCGCATCGCTCCACCCGATCCAGGACTGGCCTCCCATATTCATACTGTCTCTCGGCATCTCGGCAGCATATGCTCTTACAGGATCTGTCATAGTGCCGGTGATCGCGCACTCGGTATTCAATCTTGTTTCGGTTGTGTTGCTGATGCTTCTCAGACTATAATAGGATTACTCACTTCTGAACCCGAGGAAGAATCATGCCTGTTCGCCCGATAGAATGGATTCCGGAAGATTCGAGCGGCAAACTGATCCCCGGCCATATCCGCATGATAGACCAGACGAGTCTCCCGGAAGGACTCAAGCATATCGAGATGGACAATCTGGACGAGATCTGCGAGGCAATAAGAATGCTCCGTGTGCGCGGGGCGCCGGCCATCGGCATCGCAGCGGGGATGGGCGTGGTGGCGGCCATCCAGAATCTCCCGGACAGAACCACGGAGCAACTGATCGTGGAGGCGGGCAGAGCGGCCGACAGACTTGCCCTCACCCGACCCACGGCCGTGAACCTCTTCAAAGCCCTGGACCGCATGAAGGCCACTGCTGCCGCGGGCGCCTCCCTCGCACCCGACGCCTTGAAAGAACGACTTGCCTCGGAAGCGATGTTGATTCTTGAAGAGGACCGCGAGATGTGCCGCAGAATCGGGTCTCACGGCGCTTCACTGCTTGCAGATGGACAGACCATTCTTACCCATTGTAACGCCGGCAGTCTGGCCACATCCGAATACGGAACGGCTCTTGCGCCCATATATACGGCGGCCGAACAGGGAAAGCGCGTGCACGTCTACGCTGATGAGACCCGTCCTCTTCTCCAGGGATCGAGACTTACAGCGTGGGAACTGATGCAGGCAGGCATAGATGTTACGCTGATCTGCGACAATATGGCCGCACAGGTAATGAAGGAAGGCAGGATCGACGCGGTATTCGTGGGTGCTGATCGAATAGCGGCCAACGGAGACTCGGCGAATAAGATCGGCACCTACGGCGTGGCGCTTCTGGCCCGGGCCCACAACATCCCATTCTATGTGCTCGCGCCCACGTCTACGTTTGATATGACGCTGAAATCCGGCTCGGAAATACCAATTGAGCAGCGGGGGCCGGAGGAAATCATCTGCGGCATGGGCCGACAAACGGCGCCAACCGGAGTACGGGTCTACTCACCTGCGTTTGATGTAACTCCCGCCTCTCTGATCGCAGGCATAATCTGTGAAAATGGCATAGCCAGACCGGATTTCGGGACGTCGTTGCGGCTTATGCACAAATGACGCAGGGATTGTCCAGAACACCCGAGGGGGCTCGCGGCTCTACGACGCAGACTGCTTCAGCGTCAATTGGCGGGTTGCGGTGCTCCCCACGCTCTCCCGTTAATCCGGCGCAGGTCGGACAGAGTCCTGAGAAGCGGCAATATCGCC
>SPBP01000351.1 GCA_004525935.1 Lentisphaerales bacterium
ACAGTCCAGCCTGGGGATCGCGCACCGGACGCTGATGAACTGGACCGGACAGTTGGCCGCACGGGGGGCGGGCTCATTTTTCGCGCCTCGTGGTCGTCGCGGCGAGACGGTCATGACGCCGGAGAAGGTCGCCGAATGCGCCCGGCTGCTGGAACAGGAGGCGACGATCGCGGTCGCCGCGCGCTTGGCGGGCGTAGGGGAATCGACGTTGCGCAAGGCGGTCAAGGCCGGGCGTGTGGTGCGAGCGACGACGAGCACGGCTGAGGCGGGATCGGGCGGCGCGGAGGCGACGAGCAAGTCGGCGCGAGGCCAAGCGGATGCACGCGCCGCGGAGGGGATGGGCACGGCCTGCACCCGCGCCAACGAGCGCATGGGCGCGGCGCTGGGTTTGATCAAGAGCGCAACCACGCGCTTCGAGCTTTGCCTGGATGTGGCGATGGGCGGAGTACTGGCCGGATTACCTGCGTTGTGCTCCAACGGTTTGTTGAGCGGGTTGGGACGGCATCTGTCGCTGCCCTCCGGATATTACAACGCGTTGCACATCTTGACACTGCTGGGTTTCATGGCCTTGGCGCGGATTCGACGACCCGAAGGGCTGCGGCACGTTCCTCCCGGCGAACTGGGCAAGACGGTCGGGCTGGATCGGGCGCCGGAAGTGCGCACGCTGCGCGAGAAGATCGCGACGATGGCTGAGCAAGGCGCGCCGCGGGAGTGGATGAAGGAACTCTCTCGCCAGTGGATGGAGGCCGATCCCCATGAAGCCGGCTATCTGTATGTGGACGGCCATGTGCGCGTCTACCACGGCACGGGAGCATTGCTGCCTCGGCGGTACGTCTCGCGCGAGAAGCTCTGCTTGCGGGGCACGACGGACTACTGGGTCAACGACGCACTGGGGCGTCCGTTCTTTGTGGTCTCCCAAACCGTTACCGATGGGTTGGCCACCGACCCGCTGCGGCATCGTTTCGTGGTCATCTTCTACCGGGAGGGATCGGCGCACAGCTTGCTGTCCAAGCTGTGGGCGCAGCGGATTGGGGCCATCACCTACCGCAAGGCCGTCAAGGACCTGTGGCCCGCCGACGAGTTTTCGGAAGTCGAGGTGCCGGGCGGCGGCGTCACGCGCATGCCCTTGGCCACCCGTCAAACCACGCTGAAGGCCGGCCTGTCCTCGCTCCCGGTTTTGGAGATCAGGCGATTGACCCAGACCGGCCATCAGACGGCCATTATCACCACCGCCCAGCGCCTGAAAAGTCCCGTCGTGGCGGGACGGATGTTCTCGCGCTGGTGCCAGGAAAACTTTTTTGGCTACATGATGGAACACTATGACATTGATGGTCTTGTGCAATATGGCAGCGAGGAGATTCCTGGCACAACGCAGGTCGTCAACCCGGCGTGGCGAGCCCTTGACAAAGCCGTCAGGGGAACGATCGGACGCATTCGCAAACGACACGCCGAACTCGGTGCGCAGCTGCTCCGCAACGAGGGAAGCGACATCCAACAGCGGGCCGAACATCTCCAGGATATTCAGACCCTGGAGGATGAGGCCGCGCAACTGCGCCTGCAAAGGCGCCAGACGCCACGAAAAGTGACCCTTGAGGCACTGCCCGAAAACGAACGCCCGAGCCAACTGCGCCCCTTGGGGAAAATGTTCACCGACACCGTCAAGATGATCGCCTACCGCGCCGAAACGGCATTGGTCGGGCTCTTGCGCCCGCGCCTGGCCAAGGAGGAAGAGGCCCGCGCCTTGATCCGCGAACTCTTCGTCTCATCTGCCGATCTCGAACCCAACGAGAAGGAAAACACCCTGACGGTCCGCATCCACCGCATGGCCTGTCCCGCGCACGACAAAGCCATCGCAGCCCTGCTCGCCGATCTCACCCAAACCGCCTTCCGCCATCCCGAAACCGGTATGCGCTTGATCTATGAACTCGCTTGAAAACCGCCAAAGGGTCCCGTAACGACTTCAGGCCATCCGGCAAGACAGAAAACCGGTTGACGAGAGCGGCTAACGACGTGAGACATCCCCTCGTCAACCGCTCTCGTCGCCGTTATCATTCACCGATCTGTACACTCACAAAAGTGCCAGCTCATTTTCCGGCGAGATCAGGAACTCTGCAGTTCGCGATCAAGGCCGGTCGCATTCTTGACCTGTATGCACGCCGATGGGCCGGAAAACCTCTGAAAAGCGACGAATTCGTCATCTCTGCGGACGAAAAGACCAGCATCCAAGCCCGGCACCGTTGTCATCGCACGCTCCCCGCTCTACCTGGTTCCCCCATAAAAGTTGAACATGAGTACAAGCGCTGTGGCGCTTGGGCATATATCGCCGCCATGGATGTGCATCGCGCCAGATTTTTCGGACGTTGCGAGCACAAGACCGGCATGGCCCCTTTTGATCGTCTCGTTGACCAAGTCATGACACAGCCCCCTTACAATCAAGCAAGACGCGTATTCTGGATCGTGGACAACGGATCATCACATCGTGGCCCGACGAGCGTCCTGCGCCTCCAGAAGAAATACTCCAACCTCATCTTGGTTCACGGTCCCGTGCATGCCAGTTGGCTTAATCAAATCGAAATCTACTTCTCGATCCTCGAACGAAAAGCGCTTACTCCGAACGACTTTCCTTCACTGGAGGCCCTCAAAGAGCGCATCGTTAGCTTCCAGCAGCACTACGAATCGATCGCCACTCCATTTGAATGGAGATTCACAAAACGGGATCTCCACGAACTTCTTGCGAAAACTCAGGCCCAAGGTGACTACGCCAAACGAGTCGCTGCTTGAACGGAAAATACGTTAGTGTATTTATGAACCAGAGTACTTAGCTTCCGCGACCCCTTCGAGGAAGACTATGGCCAGAATCTTGCCCCGCACATGTGGCGTCAGCTTCCATCCGCTACGCGGCCCTCTGCGCTGCGACACCAAGCACCTGCTGCCTTCGAGGGCAAAACCTGTGAGGTACTTCTGTACCGAGTTGACATGCACGCCGAAGGCTGCCGCCAACTGCTCCTGGGTTCCCATGCCATTCTCATAGAGCTGCACGATCGCCATCCTTCGAGCACCTTCATCCCCCGGCGCCCAGCTCATATAAACCTGGCCTTTGGCGATCACATGCGTCCTGTCATCGCCTTCGATGA
>SPBP01000165.1 GCA_004525935.1 Lentisphaerales bacterium
CCGGCTGTGTCCTTTCAGGTCGAGAGCGCCGGCCATCCACGTCATGTTTGTTCCGGCACTGATACATGGCGAGGCGGCTTGCAGCCTGTAATCGACCAGGGCGGTATCCACAAAGAGTGGATCGCTCATGATATTGCCCTCGCCGGGCCAGGTGCCACCTACCTCGATATCGGAGTATCCTACGTCCAGCGAAGACGACCCCTCGACGGACAGGCAGTTCCCGCAGTTCCAGACGATGGAGTTGGATAAGCTACCGTGGCCATCCGCGTATCCGCCGAAATAACTTCGCACCCCTGTGCCGCAGCCGACGATGGTAAGATTATACATCGTCGGCTCACCTTCGTCCTTGATGGCAACTCCCAGCGTGCAATCGGAAATGAAGCAGCTGTAGATGGTCGGCTTCGAACCTTCTCCTATTGAAAAGCCCTTGTCTCCGATATTGGTCACTATGTTGTACCGGATAATTGGCGAGCTTGTCGCCAGATCGATACCGTCGTCGCCGGCACCGGGTTCGGCGGTCACAGTATTCCACTCGAGAATCAACGTCGGGTCTCCGGCCCAGCGCCAATCATTGAGAAGATTTATTCCGTCCCCGCCACCCGAAACCCGGACCAGGTTCGACGAGACCAATCCGGCCGACTCCTCCAGATATAGTCCACCGCTGACGCCCACGAACGTATTTCGTAGCAAGAGAAGACGCGAGTCGTCGGTTCGCATTACGTTTCCAGCCGTATTGCTGAACACGCAGTCCGTAATGGTAAGTGCAGCGTAGTCGCTGTTCACTGCGGGCACCGACGCACCCATCGCGCTGAACGTGCAGTGGGTCAGGATGCCCGTCGCCACCAGCGACGAATCGAATCCATCGAACTGCACCGCATTGCCGTAGGCGGCGGACGGATGATTGGAGAAAGTGATTGGATTAGCCGCGTTGCCTTCGGCGAGGAGCTGTCCGTATACGATGATTGAGGCCGTTGAATACAGTTGGACGTCTGCACCCGGTTCGATTGTAAGGGTCAGCCCGGCTGCAACACTCACGTCCTGCGTCACGATGTACGGACTGCCGGCCACCGTCCAGGAGGTGTCGCCTGCAAGTGCGCCGCCGACCTCGGTCTGGGCAAAGATGGGCTCTGCCGCGACAAGAGCGGCAAGAAGAAGAATCGCGAGCGCGTGACTGGAATTGAACGTTCGCATAGATGGTTCTCTGGTTCTAACAGCCCGTCGGACTTTATCGCATGCGCAGCACGCCACAAAGTCCGACGGGCTGTTAGAAAGTCTTGCTTCGCAAAACTGATCCGTAATCTTTTGAGTCAATCACGTATACATATCAAAAGGGCTTGAGAAAAGAATCTTTTGGGGTCAAAGTGCCGTGCTCGTCCCAAGGAGCCGCGAGGCACTGTCGGCGGGCAGAGCAATGGTTAGCCGGGCGCGCGTCGTTCAGGGCGCGATTGGGGTCAAAGAGAATGAGCAAAAGAGCGTGTTTCCGAGGGAATCGACCTGTCGTCGCGGCGATCGTCATTCTTCTGTCCGGCGCGGTGCTCCGAACGTATGCGGTGGATTGGGACAACTTCGACCCCGAAGACTATGAAGAGCCGGCGGGCAGCACCTTTGCGTTCCTGTTGAATCCCGAGGACGGGATATACGGACTGTCGGTTGGCTCAGGCACGTGGCTGAAGAACACTCCTGTGTTCGGCGACTTTGCGATCAGCCTGTTTCACAATGATCTTGAGCAAGCGCTGTATTCCGGCATAGCAATGACAATCAGGGCCATGCCTCACTGGCAATACGCCCCGTTTGTGGGGTGCGGCGGCAGTTTCAATTACTCTTTTGCGTCCGGCTCGTCGGACGAGTCGTCGAGCGGCATACCTGCCGAAACGGTGGTGGCGGCCAGCCGTCGCGATTCGGAATCCTACTGGGCAGGTCATGTCGAGGCCGGGGTGCGTGGACGGTTCGGTTCCCGTGTTCAGCTTGTCGAAGTGGCGGGCAGATACAACTGGAGTTCATCAGGAGACGAGTTCAACTACTGGCTTGTTGCCCTTTCAACAGGAGCAGGCTGGTAGGCCCGGGAGCTGCGCGTGTGTGGGTAACTGCAAGAGTTCAGGTTTCAGATGTCAGGAAGAATACTCTCGCGCAGCCGCCTTCGTACCCCGACTCCCCTCCGGAGGTCGGGGCACTACGGCGTGCCACTGGAGACGCTGAGGACGCAGAGAACTGCATGTGTGAGTATGGAGGACTTTCGCATGGCGAAAGTCCGACAGTCTCCCAGCAAGACAGGCGAAAGGAGCTGATGAAGATGAGGATGTTACGGGTTCGGTATCTGATCGGCGGGATAGTGGCCGGGCTTTGTCTAATGGTATGTGCCGCGGCGTTCGCGGTGGACACCCTTGTTCTAAAGGACGCGACAACCTGCGAGGGGTTATTCGAGGGATACAAGAATAAGCGAATCTACTTCAAGCCCAAGTCGGGAAAGAAGCTGCACGAGACGTTAACCGGCGTTGTTTCGCTCGTACTTGATCCGCCGTCGAAGGTGATTGTGAAGCCACGATCCGGCAAGAAGATTGACGCGTGGACGCTCAAGAGTTATGGCAGTTCCGGCTTCGTGTTCGACCAGGGCGGGAAAGACGTGGTCAAGAAAGCGCTGGACATCACACGTATCGAACTGGGTCTCGATTTCGGCCGCAAGGAAATTGACGACGTAGCCACGGTGATAAGCGAAGGTGAGGAAGTCGATATTGCCGAATACATCGAGAATGGGGTTGGCACCATAGTCCATTTTCATTCACCGGATGCCGTTGCGAGCGTTCGGCAGGGGACGTTTGTCACCACGCTTGTCCGGGACAGTCGCGGGAAGCTGGCTCTGCTGAAGATCGAGATTCCGTCGTGGGATTCGCCGGTAGCGAAACAGTACGGCATCACTTCTGCGCCACGTTTCAGGTTTTACAATCGGCGGGGCAAACTTGTGGAAGAACTGACCGAGCGTTTTACCGAAGAGGACGTTGAAGCCGCCGTCAAGAAAGCGAAGAGATAAGCGGAGATCAGACGTCAGAAAGTCAGAGATCAGAAGTCAGAGGACCGGGGAAGATGAAAATCGGCTCACCGAAAGACCTGACGGTTTACAAGAAGTCCTATGCCTTAGCCATGCGCATTTTTGAAGTGACGAAGAACTTCCCGACTGAAGAGCGTTACGCTCTGACAGGGCAACTCCGCCGCTCATCTCGCTCGCCGTGCAGGACCCTTCGCGAAGCCTGGGCCAAGCGCCGATATGAGGCCCACTTTGTGAGCAAGCTGACTGACGCGGATGGTGAAAACGGTGAGACCGATACGTCTTTGGACGTTGCACACCAGTGTGGGTACATCACGGACACCGAACATGCGGAAATGACTGCCGATTGTGTGGAGATAGGTCGAATGTTGGGGGCCATGATACGCTCCCCCCAGAAGTTTCTGACCTCTGACTTCTGACTTCAGACTTCAGAGATCTGGCTTGTCTACCGTGCGCGGGCGTGTTAATTCGCAATGCTCATACTGCAATACAGGAGAGTTCTCACATGTTGACCGAAATGCAGGAATGGAAGGCGCTTGCAAAACATTACGATGAGATATCCGCTCTTCACCTGAGGGACCTGTTCAAGGCAGAGCCCGACAGGGCAGGGCGATTTGCGCTTGAGGCGGCCGGTCTGTTCCTGGACTACTCCAAGAACCGGATAACCGGCGTGACGATGGAGAAGCTTGTCGGGTTCGCGGAGGCGGTCAACCTGCGCGGCGCAATAGACGCGATGTTTTCCGGCGGGCGGATCAACGAGACGGAGAACCGGCCGGTCCTGCATGTTGCGTTGAGGAACCGGACGGGTTCGCCTATTACTGTTGACGGGCAGGACGTGATGCCCGAGGTCAATTCGGTGCTCAGCCGGATGTCGGACCTTGCGCAGAAGATCCGAAGCGGCGAATGGCGGGGGTATTGCGGAGTTCCCATACGGAACATTGTTAACATCGGGATCGGCGGATCACATCTCGGGCCGGCGATGGCGTGCGAAGCGCTGAAAGCCTTCTCGAACCGAGACATCTCGGTGCGGTTTGTTTCCAATGTTGACGGCGCTGATTTCGTTGAACAGACACATGATCTGAACCCGGCTGACACGCTCTTCATCATTGCGTCGAAGACTTTCACGACCGACGAAACCATGACAAACGCCCGCACGGCGAGGGCATGGTGCCTGAGGGCGCTGGCGGACGAACGCGCGGTGGCCAGGCATTTTGTTGCGGTCTCTACCAACGCTCAGAAGGTTGTCGAGTTCGGCATCGACGAGGCGAACATGTTCCGTTTCTGGGATTGGGTTGGCGGCCGCTATTCGCTCTGCTCAGCGATCGGATTGCCGTTGATGATAGCAATTGGTCCGGACAACTTCATGTCCATGCTGGACGGCTTCCACGCTATGGACCGCCATTTTGCGGAAACGGAAACCGGGCAGAATATGCCGGTGATACTCGCGCTGCTGGGAATATGGTACAATAACTTCTTCGGCGCGCAGAGCCACGCTATCCTGCCGTATGCTCAGGCTTTGAGTCGGTTCCCGGCCTACCTCCAGCAGGCGGATATGGAAAGTAACGGCAAGAGTATCGGGCGCGACGGGAAGAAGGTCGGATGGCAGACCGGTCCGATTATCTGGGGCGAACCGGGAACGAACGGACAGCATGCATTCTATCAGCTTATCCACCAGGGAACGAAGCTGATACCGGCCGACTTCATAGGGTTTTGTCGTCCCAACCACGATCTTACCGTGCATCATGACAAGCTCATTGCGAATCTGCTGGCCCAGACTGAAGCGTTGGCCTTTGGCAAGACTTCTGAAGAAGTGGCAGCCGACGGAGTGTCGGATCGGCTGGTCCCGTACAAGACGTTCGAAGGGAATCGCCCGACAAACACTATTCTGGCAGAGCAGTTGTCACCCCGGACGCTTGGCTCGCTGATTGCGCTCTATGAGCACAAGGTCTTCGTGCAGGGGGTAGTGTGGAACATATACTCGTTCGACCAGTGGGGGGTCGAGCTGGGCAAAAAACTTGCAGGCAGAATTCTCGACGAAATTGAGAGCGATGCAGAGCCGGAACTTTCGCATGACTCCTCGACCAACGAGCTGATTCGTCGCTACAGGGCGCGCAAGCGCTGGGATCAGTCCACAGTGTAGGACTTCTGGCCATGAGGAGAGAAGCCGTCCGAGGCCAGTCCGCCCCGGCCATCGTTTCTATCCGTGGTTGTCCAGCCGCCCGTAACGCTGTCGCGGGACCAGTTGTCCAGCTGTATCTCCACGTGGATTACGCCGTTTATCGCAGCAATCTGGCGATAGAGCGCGTCGACGTTCGATGTGGTCAACGGTGAAGCTGAGCCCGGCAGTCTGCCGAGCGAGCCACGAAGGTAGACGGTGGTTCTCACGGTGTGGACGGAGATTCGGCCCAGGTCGATCCACTGCGAAACGAGTATCCTGCGTACGGCCTTGTTGATGTCAAGATGACTTGGTGTTTTGCCGGGCATGCTGTTACTCATCTTCCGGAGGGCCAATCAGCGCCTCCACTTTATCAAGGAGCATGGACAGATCAAAAGGTTTGTAGAGAATATCCGTGTTGCCGTCGGCGAACTCGTTTTGCCAGAGTTCCACCAGGGACGGAGACTTCATGGAAAAGGCTTCCGGGTGACCGGTAATGAACAGGACTGGAATGACGGAGCCGTCGGCTTTCTTCAGTTCGGCGAACAACTGAAGTCCGTCCAGG
>SPBP01000054.1 GCA_004525935.1 Lentisphaerales bacterium
CGCATTGAACAAAGCTGCCCTGGCAATCATAGCCGTGTTTGCGATCGCGTATGTCGCACCGCTGGGCGTGCGGCCTATGGTCATGCCGGATGAAACTCGCTATGGCGAGATCCCGCGCGAAATGATCGAATCCGGCAACTGGGTGGCACCTCGCCTGGATGGGCTGCACTACTATGAGAAACCCGTCTTCGGCTATTGGCTGAATGCTCTCTCCATCATGATTCTCGGGGAAAACGCTTTTGCCGTGCGATTGCCGGCTGCCCTTTCGGCCGGGCTCTCTGCCCTTCTCATATTCCTGCTCGCACGCCGGTTCGCCGGCGGGCCAACAGCCGGAATCCTGTCCGCGGCAATCCTGCTCAGCTGTTTCCTGCCGTTTGCAATCGGTGTCTTCAGCGTGCTGGATAGCCAATTGTCCTCCTTTCTTACCGGCACAATGGTGTGTTTCTTCTTTGCGTACAAGGAAACCCGCGCGGCCCGCAAGATGCTCTACCTGGCAGCGTGCGGTGTCTTTTGCGGCCTGGCATTCCTGACAAAAGGCTTCCTGGCATTCATGGTCCCGGTCGTGGTTGTCGTACCGTTCCTAGCATGGGAAAGGCAGTGGAAGGACTTCTTGCGCCTGCCCTGGATCCCCATGCTTGCGGCCCTACTGGTTGCTCTGCCGTGGAGCATTGCCATCCACCTGCAGGATAACGATTTCTGGCGCTACTTCTTCTTTGAAGAACATATAGCCCGGGCCTTGAACCCGTCAGGAGGACAGCATCCAGAGCCATTCTGGTTCTTTATCCCCATCTTCATGGCCGGTGCCCTCCCGTGGCTGCTTCTTTTGCCGGCCGCAGTGCGTAAGGCCGGCAGGATCGACAGAACTTCCCTCCTCCGCTTTGCCATCTGCTGGTTCATCTTCCCCTTCATCGGTTTTTCCATGTCGAGTGGAAAACTGGGCACATACATCCTTCCGTGCTTCCCACCGTTTGCCGCGCTGACAGCGGTCGCGTTGATCGCCTATTTTGCGCGGGGCGCTAAACGACTATTCAATGCCGGTGCCATTCTCTGCGCCGTTATGCTCGGGCTGATAGCGACGACACTGCTCGTTGCCCAGGTAACCTCCGTCTTTTCCGAACTGCTCATAAAGGTCGGAGGCGGCCCGCACCCTTACGCCAATGGCGAAACATGGAAAGCCGCCGTCTGTATCGGCGCTCTGGTTGCCGCCATTGTGCTCGTCATCATTGCGGCGTGTGCAAGCAACATGCACCGCAAGCTAACGTGCTTTGCACTCAGCCCTGTAATCGTTATGTTCGCAATGCATTTCATCGTACCAGCCGCGGCATCCGAGGGGAAGGCGCCGGGCGAATTCCTGATGATGCACGCCGAAGAGGTGGAGCCGAACTCTATCCTCGTTTCAAACAATTACATGGCACCCGGTGTGTGCTGGTTCTTTAAGAGGACCGATGTCTATATCGCCGGAGGAGGCGGCGAGTTGACCTACGGCCTGAAGCGCGCTGATGATGAGCGCCTTCTCAGCCCGGACCAATTCGCAGAACTTATCCGAGAGAACGCAGGCAAACGGAAGATCCTCTACTTCACTCATCACATAGAACCGGAAATGGCCGCTGCATTGCCGCAACCCGCAGCACAGATGGAAAGCCACGGGTTCACTTTCGTCAGGTACTGAGGGTTGAAGGATTCGCAGTACCGCGTTCTGGCTGGATGCCCTACTGACAAAGTCTTCTGTGTGCTTGTGACTATGCCAGGCAATCCAGACTTCTCGGCAAACAGTTGAGTTGCCCGGCAATCCTGACACCTGACACCTCACTCACTCACGCACCCACACACTCCCACACGGGCAGTTTCCCCCTACTCCTCTGTGACCTCGGTAAACAACACCGACGCCCCTGTTCCTTCAGTAACAGGTGACACGATCAGGTAGCCATGCTTTCCCGACCTCTCGAGAAGTGCGAAGTTCTCACTGGTCCCGCGCCTGCCCCCGCTGGATACGAACATCGCGCGCCAGTTGTCCCGCTGGAGTTCGGCAAGACGCGCCTCAAATGCCCTGGCCGGATCACGCACGTCCGGGGTAATGGTCGTGTCAAACCGACTCTCCCCGATCTGTTCCGACGCCGTAACCCCACCTTCCGCGTCTATCTGAGAGTCGGCGCCTGACATCGCTGCCATCACCTCTTCGGAAAAGTCCTCAATTCGCGGCGTGGATGCACCTGTAATCCTGGCGGTCCTGTTCCACGCAGTCGAGCCGGGCTCAATGTCCATCCTGAAACTCCAATCACCCCTGGTCATCACAAGGTGCGATTCGATCGTGTTGCGATAGAGCTCCACATACTCCGGATCCTGCAGGCTCTGGTCGCCACCGGCCAGCCGCCTTCTCTCGGGAGCAATGCCAAACGAATCCTCCGTCACGTCACGCCAGCCGCAAGCCGTCATCTGACGCTTGAAGTAGTCGACTATCTCAACAGCGGATGCCGTTGATTCCCAGTTCTCCGTTGTGACGGTTATACCTTCAATCGTCATCGTGTGCGGGCGTGAAGAAGTTGCACCGGGGAAACGCGGCCACATGCGTGGACCTGCATGTGATTGCCCGAACAGCCCGGCGCGGTTCTGGACACGCGGTGCCGGAATATCACGCGCCTGGATTGTTGCCCTCACGCGAAGGAACTGAAACACAAGAGCAACCGCGTAGAGCGCTGCAATGGTAAGAGCCACTTTCAGACCCAGGTCGATAAGGCGAGAACGTGATGCGCGCTGATTCATCATCAATTGCTGCATGGTCATGGCGCTCTTTCGGTTCAGCCTGACCTATTTAGACGCTGACAGAACGTGCGGCTACAAGCTGAAATAGTCGGATATCTCCCCGAATATCTGCTCGAAGAACCATCCGATCGCGGTCCAGAAGCTGGTCCATGTGCTGTTGACTTCTTCCCACTGACACGAAGATTGAACCTTGATGTACCGATCCGGTAGCGAGGGCGGCATGAAAGGCAGTTCGGTCTTTAGCAAAACGAAGGGATAGTTCGTCGTGGTGTTGATGTCGGCCTTGTCCATCCCGAAACTGACCGTGTAACGGAACGGACCATTCCCCTGACCGTTATACTTCTGCGTGTCCGCCTTGCCGGCTATGAACTCGCCTATCCCGACGCTCTGTATCTGTTGAACGTCGACCACGCCGCCCTGAAAAAAGAAGTCACTGCCGATATTATCCGGGGTCGGGCTGCCACCGTTACCGTGCATCCAGGCGGCATGCCTGGCCGCCATCGCCGTACGGATATGGTTCGTATTCATGAAGGCAGCGAACGAGGCGGTGATCCACGTGAAGGCCAGCAGGGCTATGGCAAGACACGCCTCTGCCATGACCTGACCCGATTCATCCTTTATAATCCCTGTCCGCATATCCGCTCCGTACTGCTGTCGTTCCTCAATGATATATCAAAAGCTTGTCGCCCTTCTTGGGGTTTGAGTCTGGCGGGAAATGAACCGTGATAAGGTGCCCCTTGGCATTTGCGTCGCCCTTGGATACCACCGGCTCGCCCTCAACCTGGCTGCTGGCTATCGCCAGGAACGCGGGAATCTCCATGGGCCCGCCCAACAAGACGGCATCCTTGAACATGGCCGTGCTGAACTGCTCGGCCACCTGCAGCTCAGGATCGGTGTGGGCGTTTAACCATACAAGACTGCCCAGCCCCAGCAACTCGTCCCGCTTCTCCTTACCCGCAATCCATGTCATGAAGCCGGGATTGCCTCAGTAATAGGAATCGTCCCAGCCCCATTCGTCCGGCTTGTTGAACTGGAAGCCGGAACAATAGTGGCCAACCACTGACCCCACCAGCGCCACTGCCTCGGGATAATACCAGGGCGCACCGCCGCCGTTCTTCTCTTCAACATGCAACGACAGAGATGTCGGGTCTATCGGCGCTGCATATAGAGGAAGCCAGTCGACCGCATCACCAAGTACTCCCATGATCTGGTCCAGGTCCGGACAGGATAAGCCCACCTTGGACAGGATACTCTGGGCATAACCGGAAACAGTGCCAATCAGTTTGTCCGCGCCGCTGCCCATCGCGCATACGTTGCCATAAAGGAAGGCCAACGCAGGAAATACCTTCGAGATAATTTTCTGGGCCTTCATGACCGCCGTCGCGAACTCTTCCTGGGCTTGGTCCAAAGTTGGCGCGGTCTTGCATATAACGCACGCAGCCTGCGATAACGCAGCGCCTACGAACGGAATCAGATTCAGCAATGGCGCGGCGACGCACGAGATGAGCGCTGCGGATTCCAGAATGTAAATAGCAACATTGACGTTGTAATGGAGGTTGTTGAGATGCTGGAGAAGGTTGCAGCCACGCGCCTGCCATAACGCAGCAGCATCAGCTGCAGAATCAACTGCGTTCTGCGCAATGATACGATTGTAAATCGCCTTGCCGGTATCGAACGTGAAAATGGTCATTATCAGGACCACAAAGACCATCATGCCGGAGAGAAGCATGACCTGACCTCTGTCATCCGACCGCAACGCCCGTGCGCGCGCCATAGGCGATGTGCATATGCGAATGAAATGTCGAAGTTTAGCCATTATCCGTAATCCTCACCCGTGACATCCTCAAAATGGTCCTGGGCATCTTCCCTGTCACTCTTTGCGCCCAGGTAATCCAGCCATTCGCTCTGCTCCTTGGCCTTGGCGGCATTGAGCTTGCCAAGGGCTGCTGCTCTTTCGCCCGCAGTGGAACTCGGATCGCCCATCACGGCATCATATTCAGCCTGGGCAGCTTCCCGCTGGGCCTTTGCAGTCTCCCACTGGTCGTGCTGTTTAGCCTCCTCCGCGATTGCGGCATCAAGCTCATCCTTCGCTTCCGTCATCTCCTGCTGCCGCTGCTCCAACGATTCGTCCGTCGCGGCGGCACTGTCAGTCGTCGCACGTTCCCGTGGCGACCCGCTCCACGATTCGTTACCCATGGCGCACTTGCTTTGGACATTGACGTATGGATACAGCGAGACGTGGCTCAGCTTGGCCAGCGTCAGGCCGGCTTGCATGGGCTCCAGGTCGTCCTTAATGTCCTGCTGGCCGCCGGTAATCTGCCATAGCGTTGCGAGTCCCGGAATGTAGATCGGATAGGCATAGTTGATAACAACGTTAATCTGCTCCGGGGAACCCGATTTCGTGATATCAATACTCCCACCTCCGTCAGTCTTGTTCAGCCTGAAGTAATGTGCCACAAAGAAACCTTCGGTGAGGTCAACCATGTTATCGAATATGTCCGGCATGCCACCAGGCAACAGATCCGAGAGGCTGCCGATAGCGAAGAAGGGAACCTCGCCCGGCACCAGCTTCGACACCGGTGCGTAGGCCAACGCGGCAGCCTTCTCTGCAGTGTCCTGGGCATCGGGATCCCAGCACTCGCGAACAGCATATACTCGGGCGGCACAATAGGCTGCGTAATTGCCGACTTGAGAGCACTGCGCAATGATGAAATACTGGATCATCAGAAGAAACATGAGAAACATGACCGGTATCACAATCGCAAACTCGGTCAGTGCCTGGGCCCGATCATCCCGCACTATCGAGCAATAGCCGATCTTCCGTCTCTTGAGAGTCATGTTATGGTCCTGGTTATGAGCCGATGAGTAGTGCCATGATGCTGCCGGCCGCCATTGCTACTCCGTATGGGATGGTTGCACCGGGTTTCTGATCTGCCTCCGGAATAGGCGGGGCGGCGCCCTCCACTGCCGGCACACCTGACTCCGATTCGGTTGTCTTTGCAGATCGACTCGGGGAAGTCCGACGCCAGATCAGCACGACAACCGCCATGAATGCCCCGATCACTGCGGTATAGAACAGGGCCGGGACAACAAGCTTGTGACCCAACAGCGCACCTATTGCGCCCATCAACTTGACATCGCCGCCGCCAATCCCTCCGAACACGTAGAATATGAAGAGGAACCCGAACCCGATGCCCAGCCCGACGAGACTGGATATCAGTGTCTCGCCACCACGTAGATATGCCAGCATCAGACCTGCCAGCATCCCAGAAACGGTCAGCCAGTTGGGAATCCGGTGCTCTTTCATCTCCCAGTAGACAGACAGCGCAAGCAGTACTGCAAGGAATACCAACGACGTGATCAGTCCCAGGTCAAGCACCACACCCTCGTCCATAGGCATTCCTGCAACCTGCCCTTCGTTGTAAACTGTTACTGAGCCGACCCCGATCTCATGGGCCCGGCCACATGAGCATGAGCGTAGTCCTGTCGAACCGTTTTCGCATGGACTCGTAGAAACCGTTATGGGGATAGTAGAGGTAGAAACAGAGAGAACTGATTACGAACATCAGGAGCACATACTCGGTAATGGCCTGGGCCCGGTCATCAGTTAGAATCCGGCGTATGACCTGAAGATGGCCGCGTCCTCGGATATGACCTTCTGTCATAAGTACTGATTTCATTGCACCTCACGAGCCGCGAGTGTTTTCCAAGTTTAGGCCCACCCCCGGTCGAATGCAACCCCGCGTTGAACGAGACGCTCGCAGGCGCTTATCCCGCTACGGCCCCGGCGCAGCGGCCGCCACGGGCACGCGAATCGATGGGCGGGCAGGATCGTCAGTGTGTATTACCACCGTACCAATCTCGCCGCATAACTCCGCCAGATCCGCGGCATACACATAGATATGGTAGTTGCCAGGCTTTGGACCCGACTCAATCTCGCATTTGACCGGGCCACCATCCGTCTCTGCGCTCAGAACCATAACGGGTTCTTCAGTGTTCTGGCGCACGAAGATAATACGAGTCTGACGGTCGGCAACCGCCTCAAACTCCAGCTTCTCCGGAAACACCGCAAAAACGGGAGGCACATACATCGATACCTGCAGCTTGCATTTCGGATCCCGGGCATCACCGGAAATCGTGACATCGGCACGACTCAAGCCCTCTGGTAACGGCGGCCTCGTTGTGATCGCCAGTTCATACCCTTCGGCATCGTGCTCAGCCGCCAGCGAAAATGCCAGCCAACCGACATCAGACTCGGCCCTGCTCAATGGTGCATGTAACCCGACATTGCTCCTGATATGAACCTCTTCACGCACCTCCAACATCCGCCCGATCCCATCCATAAAGACGGCCTTCGGTCGGACCTCGAACCGTGGCACAACGCTTCCGGCCATGGTAATCAGCAGCACGGGGTTAGTCGGATCATTGCTGCGTATTGCAATGTAATCAAGTACCTCCCCATCGACCATGCAGGGATCAATCGACACCTCGAGTGCAGCGGTCTTCCCAGGCGCCACCGAAGCGGTTTCCAGTTCGTATGACGAACATGCGCCACAACCCGGCTCAATCTTCTCGATCAGCAACGTCTCATCACCCCGGTTCTCGAGTATGAAACAGTGCTCGATAACAGCGTCGTCGTAGACAACCCCGAAATCTGCTTCAGGCTGCTCTACAAAAAGTGATGCCGTCCCAGCCGTGCATGTCGTTACGGCAATGAGCAGGAAGAAAACACATCTGCACCAAAGAGAGATTGCGCGGAACGGGGCGCGGGGACGCGCGCGGCTCACCTCGACACTCCGATGCGAGCGCCCAGTTTCCGCATGTCGGAAACAAAGCCCGGGTACGACTTGGAAATGCATTCGGCCCCTCGAATTGTCACGCCACCATCTATCGCACAACCCGCAACAGCGAGGGCCATTGCAATCCTGTGATCATTTGAAGCCGATACGGACCCACTATGCAATCGCGCATGCTTTATCACAAGCTCATCGCGCGTGAACGAGATCCGGGCTCCCAGTTTCCGCAGTTCGGCAGCTGGCCGCGTAAGCCGGTTGCTTTCCTTATGAACGAGGTGCGCAACGTTCCGGATCCTGGTCGTGCCTTTCGCAAAACACCCGAGTACGGAGAGAATCGGCACCAGGTCCGGCGTATCCGCACCGTCAATATCGATCCCAACGAGCTTGAACGGACCCATGAGCCTGACGGCGTCATTCGTACGCTCAACTTTCGCACCCATCGCCCTGAGAATGCCCAGACTTTTCCTGTCACCCTGGCAATCGTTGACCAGATCGGTAACGGTAACGTCCGACTCTGTCAATGCCGCGGCCGCAAGCAGGAACGCAGCCGACGAGTAGTCGCCGTGCACAGTGAAATTGTTCTTTGGCCTAAGCTTCTGGCCATGCCTGACGCAGAAACGTCGATATCCACTACGTTCAACCCTGATCCCCGCCCATTTCAGGACATCGATCGTAATGTCGACATATGGCCTGGAAACCAGCTTCCCACCAACTTCCAGAACTGTATCCGCTTCCGCAAACGGCGCGGCAATCAGAAGTGAAGATATGACCTGTGAGGTCACCCCACCCTCAACCACCGCCTTGCCACCCGGTATTAACCCATTCGCTTCAATCAGGATCGGCAACTTCGCGTCGCGCCCCCTGCCCTTCATAACCACACCCCAGTTCTGAAGCACATCGACCACCTGCCTATTCGGCCTGCCGCGCAGAGAACCCTCACCCTTAACTGCGATATTGCCGTTCGCCAGCGGCAAAATGGAAAGTGCCAGCCTGAGCAGCGTGCCCGACTCCCCAACATTCACGCCTCGTCCTCGCAGCTCGGGTCTCCCCGCAAAGCCGCGGACAACAAGGTTCTTCCCATTCCGTTCTATCCTAGCGCCAAGTTTGCGGAACAGCGCAATTGTGTTGCGGGTATCATCGCAGAACAGAGGATTCATGACCCGGTGCGATCCATCCAGGCTTCCAATAATGATCGCCCGGTGCGTATACGATTTCGACGGCGGTGCCTGGACAGTACCCGACAACCGTCGAGCCTGTCGCACAACCAGCGTTTTCGACTGTAATTTCCCGCTCATCATTCCACCTGTATCAGATCATTCCACACACCAATCACCCGGTCAAGCAAGTGGAGGCATTTACGCCTTTTGCCTGTCCTCCGTAGCAACGGATGGGACAGCGTACTAATAAGGGTAGAATAAGTCGAATTCGGGATGCCCGGTTATCGGCCAGAGCACGAGAAAATGGTGTATCAAATCGCTGAATACGAATGCCAGCCCGATAATCAGAATCCAGCGCATTACCGATGAGAAGCGTCTCCGCCGCAGGGCCGCGACTGCGATCATGCCCAATCCGATGTAGCTGTGATGAATACGTATGCCCTGAGTGAGAACGCCTATTGTGGAGGCAAAGTCCCTGGTCGATTGTATACCAACTGCGAACCTGAGCAACGCCGTCACAATCTCAAGAAGACACGTCAGGACCAGCACCCGGAGGAGCACTTTATTCCCCGCTTCTTGACTGCCCTTTTCTGTTGATGACACAAAAGGGTCATCTGTAATCGCGAGTTTATCCACCGGCTAGAAGCTCCTTTGAAAAGCAAATTGCGGTCCTGCTGCCTGATGTTTCCATTTACGCTGCGATCTTATCATCTCTCCACGATGTCGCAACTGACAACTCGGCGCGCGGATCGTGACGGATTTGACTCCACAGGGCGGCTGTGCGTATCATCTGAAAGATCTGTTCGCGAGGATCAAGCATGAGCCGAAGCCCCGTTCTCTGCCGTATACTGCCACTGCGCTCTGCCGCTGTGGGCATCTGTCTTGTTGTCACACTATCGCTGGAGCTTGCTGCCGCGGAGCAAGGTTGGCCACACTATCGTGGGCCGGCCCATGACGGCAGCTCGGAGTGGCAGGAGTTCTCGATTCCGTGGCCGGATGCCGGGCCGCCCGTTATCTGGCGGATACCAGTCGTCGAAGGTTATTCTGGTTTTGTCGTGGTCAACCGCAGGATCTATACGCAGGTGCAGACCCGCGCGGGCCAGTTTGTGTTATGCCTCGATCTTTCAACTGGCAACGAGATCTGGCGCACCCGCTATGGCTGGCCATGGGAACCCAACGGGCAATGGCCCGGGCCATACGCATCACCCACATACCACGATGGTCGAATCTACTTCGCAGGATGTCATGGAACCGTGGGATGTGTTGATGCTGTCAGTGGCAGGCTCATATGGTCACGCAGCCTGACCGGCGAACTCGGCGCACAGCTGCAGGGCTTCGGCTATGCCTGCACACCACTTGTCGCCGGCGGGAAAGTCCACTTCCCTGCAATGGGTCAGGGCCTTTCAGCGATAGCGTTCGACGCATCCACCGGCGAACTCGTCTGGCGAATGGGTAATGATCCGGCCAGCTACTGCCCTTCGCAGATGATCTCAGTCGAGGGCAACCCACAGATCGTTACATTGTTGGAGAACGCTATTGTGGCACGTGCCCCGGAGAACGGCACCGAACTATGGCGCGTTCCCTGTACTGACGGCTACAACCCGCACACATCTCTGCCCTTGTACGAAGAGCCGTATCTGTTTCAGGGCTCAGCGTTTCGACAGGGCGGGAAAGTTCTGGAGCTGACTTACACAAACGGAGCGCCTTCCGCCCGGACCAAATGGGAGAGCGCCGCACTTTCCTGTGATATTGCCTCGGGTGTTATCGTGGACGGTTACATATACGCTTTTGATATTCACAGCATGCAGGTTGAAAAGGAGGGGCGCACGAGAGGCGTCTTCAAGTGTATCGAACTGGCAACAGGCACGGAGCAGTGGCAAAGCGAGGCACCGGGCAATGTTCAGACTATCGCATGCGGAAACACGCTTGTGCTTGTCGATGAGGTGGGCACCTTGATTCTGGCCAGGGCGACGCCAACGAACTACGTTGAAATCGCTCGCCATCCGATACTTGCCGGCGAAACTTGTTGGACCGCGCCAGCCATATATGGCGGATACCTGCTGATGCGAAGTGCGAGCAATGTGGCGTGTGTGTTTCTCGGTGACCCGAACGAACTGACGGGATCTTCGAAGCCAACATTGCAAGACCCGGACGCTTCCGCCGAAGGTCCGGTTGCTCGCTGGCTTTCTCGCTACCAGGACGACACATTCTGGGCACCGTCCTGGATCGATCTCGTCAGGTGGCACAGTTACGCGCTGTTCGGGGTAATGTTTCCATCCATGCTGCTGTCGCTTCCTCTACGCAAGACCGCATTTGGAGCACCTCGCTCATTTATGTTATGTGCAGCAGTAATGGCAACTGTGGGTCTTCCCTTGTTCACAGCACTGTCGGGACGATTCGTATTCACGTTACCGATCTTGCTTTACCTTGCTCTTGTGCTTGTGGTCCGGATGTCTCTGTCGGCAACCGGCACCAGCAAGAAGAAGCATGACATCCTGGCACGCCTCGCCCTGATGCTGTTCGCATTCATCTGCGCGGGCGTCTATCTATTATGCCGACACCTTTACTTCCCGAGCGGGTGGGGTTTTCTTGTTGGGTTCTTCCCAGCCACCCCTCTCATCTGGATTGCGGTACGAAGTGAGCGGCGCGCCGCATCCTTGCTGCGAACCTACGGCCTGCACATCCTTGCTTTTTCTGTCTATTTCTCCCTCTCCGCCCTGATCCTTCATTGGCGAACAGGTTAGCCCGCACCCTCTGTACCAGACATCCACCCCACCCGCCGGACTTCTTCTGTCCTGGCCTCGCCCACTCCCATTAGGGACACACAAATAGTCGAAAATAGGTGAAGATTTTTCCGGAAAATGGCCGGTCTGCGTTCTTCCATATAGTAGGGACCGAATTCCGGCCCTATGCAGCCATAACTGGAGGAATAGCCATGAGAACAGCTCGAATCAAGGCCCACGAACAAGGCTACTATCACTGTATCAGCCGTATTATCGAACGCCGCCA
>SPBP01000429.1 GCA_004525935.1 Lentisphaerales bacterium
ATTGTTGCCTTCATCGATGACGATGCCGCGCCAACCGAGAACTGGCTGCAACAGGCAATTCCCTGTTTCGGCGACGAGATAACCGCAGCGGTGGGAGGGCCATCAACCACTCCGGGAAATGATGCATACATGGCGAAGCTTGGCGGACTGGTCTATGCGAATCCCTTTGTCTCCGGTACGTACCGATACCGCTACGTTCACGACAGGGTCCGAGAAGTCGAAGATTACCCTAGCTGCAACCTGTTCGTCCGCACTGCCGTCTTGAGGCAACTGGGTGGATTCCGGACCGACTTCTGGCCGGGCGAAGACACCTATCTCTGCCTGGAAATAGTCAAGCGACTCCGCCAAAAGATAGTTTACGACCCACGCGTCCACGTCTTTCACCATCGCAGGAAGCTGTTTCTCCCTCACCTTCGTCAGATCGGGCGATATGCATTACACCGTGGTTTCTTTGCCAAACGTTTCCCCGAAACATCCCGCAAGCTTTCATACGCCATTCCCTCACTGTTCGTCATCGCCCTGGTGCTGGGAGCCGTGGTCTCGGCATTCTGTCCAGTCTGCCGAACCATCTTCCTCGCGAGTCTTGCTGTCTATGGGAGCCTGATCCTTCTGTCCTGCTTCCGGATGAACCTGGCGACGTGGATACTGACATGGCTCGGTGTCGTTCTTACGCACGTCACCTATGGAACATATTTCATTGCCGGGCTGCTCTCAAGGCGCATGCCGGGCGAACCCGAGAAGTTTGACCACCCATCGGAGGCGAACGACTCCCAATGAAGGTAATGATTGGATATCCTCCGATTCCCTCTGAGAAAGGTGTCCCATTACTCTCACAAAACCGCCAGTTCCAGTGGTTCAATAAGCCCACGTACATATACCCGATGATACCGGCTTATGCCGCCACGATGGCTCTGCGGGCAGGACACGAGGTCAAATGGGCTGATGGAATCGCCGAAAGGTGGACCCCGGAGCAATTCGAACGCGAATATCGGGAGTTTTCGCCCGACATCTTTCTTCTCGAAGCCAAAACCCCGATCATCAAACGCTACTGGGACTGTATCGCTCGCTTGAAGGAAATACATCCCTCCGGGCTTATTGCTCTATGCGGTGATCATGTTACCGCCCTTCCAGAGGAGAGCATGTCCCATTGCCCTGTCGACTTCGTGCTGACCGGCGGCGATTACGATTTCCTGCTCCTCGATCTTCTTGAGCACCTTCAGGGCGCGAGTGAAGGAAGCATGCCCGCCGGCATCTATTACAGGACTAGTCACGACATTGTGAATTCCGGGCGGTTTCAACTTGCTAATGATCTCGACGCTCTGCCGCGGCTTGACAGGGAACTCACCAAGTGGACTCTCTACAGTGTTGAAAACGGGAACTTCAAATATACACCCGGGACCTACACAATGGTCGGCCGCGACTGCTGGTGGGGCAAGTGTTCGTTCTGTTCCTGGACGACATTGTATGGGAACTGGCGCAGGCAATCGCCAACGAAACTCCTGGACGAGATCGGTCACCTGCTTCAGCACTATTCCATCCGGGAGATCTTTGATGACACCGGCTGTTTCCCTGCGGGCAAGTGGCTGCGCGAATTCTGCGAGGGCATGATCGAGAGGGGTTACAATCGAAAGGTTGTCCTCGGCTGCAACATGATTCCCGGGGTGCTGGGGCACGAGCAGTACAGCCTGATGGCCAAGGCCGGCTTCAGGTTTGTGCTTTTCGGCCTCGAATCAGCGTGCCAGGAAACCCTTGAGCGAATACACAAGTGCGGAAAGGCCAGGGAGATAGAGGACTCCATGCGCATGGCCAAGGAAGCGGGCCTCGAACCGCATGTCACATGCATGGTCGGTTATCCGTGGGAGACACGCGAGCAGGCACAGGCAACGATCGACCTTACACGCCGAATGT
Organism: Lentisphaerales bacterium; assembly: GCA_004525935.1. Taxonomy (GTDB): domain Bacteria; phylum Verrucomicrobiota; class Kiritimatiellia; order SPBP01; family SPBP01; genus SPBP01. The sequence continues at coordinate 1,909 of SPBP01000429.1, forward strand.
TTGACAAAGGCTACATTGATACGCTCCAGGCTACAATGGTGGTACCATATCCTGGAACTCCGTTGTTCCGCGAGTGCCGGGAGAACGGCTGGCTCAAGACCGAGGATTGGGATCGCTACGACATGCGCGAACCCATCATGAAGACGGCCATGCCCGACGAGGAAGTCATGAAGATGACCCGTAGCATCTACCGGTCATTTCTCACCCCGCGCTTTGTGCTACGCAAGCTCGCACGAATCAGAAGCTGGAGCGATATTGTCTACTACTGGCGTGCCTTCATCAGGCTGCTGGGCCACCTGCTGGATTTCAGGGCCTGAAAATTCACCTACAAGCACTTGCCGACCTGTTCTGCTTGCCGTATATTGCATGTCGTAAAGTGTATCAGCCTATTGCCCTGGATCCATGACAGTCCCAAAGCACAGTTATGTGCCCACACTTGGCACGATTGTTCGAGCCCTACGTCCCGAGCACTGGATCAAGAACTCGCTTGTTCTTGCAGCCTTTGTCTTTGCCATGGGCGATCCGTTACAGGCTCC
>SPBP01000099.1 GCA_004525935.1 Lentisphaerales bacterium
CTCTTGGACCAACGACATAAACACTACCCTCCATAAGACCAAGATAATCAGTGCCGTTGATAGGAGAATTCAACAAGTAAGCGTACAGATTCAGCCCACCGTATTCCCCGATCGGGTCTCTGGATGGCCACCGCGAAATCTCCGGAGAGTAAAATCGATGGCCGTAGTAGTACAGGTCCGGATTGGTGAGGGATTTACAGGGATTGCGGTCCGAGAAGTTGTTGGGCCAGACGCCGGTCCATCGCAGAGAGTCGGGATCCATGATTCGGAAGTGGTTGTTTTCCTCGTAATCGCAGGTGCCTGAGCTACCCGAGAGGGGAGTTTTACGGGCATCGTATGTGTGAGTGGACTGAGTCGAAAGATTCGCGCAAACAGCCACGTTCGTTCGGTTTCCCACAGAAACCGTGATGGCTTCCGGCCAATTCGTGACACCGGAGTACGCTGGAGAGGAATCGTCAAAGTAGCACAGTTGCGGACCATCGGTGCTGTTCCGGACGGCGGCAGATGCAGAGGTTGTAGTCATAAGTGCATTGATCGTACTGAGCTGGCGGCCCGATGTCAAACGCGTCAGCGCCTTCGCCTTGCAGATAGCAGAACTCACGATTGTACCGCGAGGTTGCCCCACCCGGGGCTTTCGGCTTGAAATCGGCCAGTGATTGTGGGTTGATGCGCGGATTCGGATTAACATCAACATCAAACATGGGGGACCGGGGATGTATGTAGGAGCGGATTACTATCCAGAGCATTGGAATCGGGAGCGATGGCCGATTGATGCCGGGCTGATGAAGAAGGCCGGTTTCAACGTTGTGCGACTGGCAGAATTTGCCTGGGTAAACATGGAGCCCCAAGAGGGCTCGTATGACTTCGAACTCTTCGATGAGGCACTGTCTGTGCTTCACGCGAACGGGATCTCGGCCATCATGTGTACGCCGACCGCGGTGATGCCGGCCTGGCTTGCTTCAAAATACCCGGAAGCACTTGCAATGAAAGGCGACGGTACGCGGCATGTCTGGGGAGTACGGAAGGATAACTGCTACTGCTGCGATGACTATAATCGGCTGTCCGAGGCTGTAACACGAGCGATGGCTGAGCACTTTGCCGATGTGCCTAATGTGATAGGCTGGCAGACGGACAATGAGTTTGGCGCGCCGACATGTATGTGCGACAAATGCCTGGCACAGTTCCAGGCCTGGCTTAAAGACAAGTATGGCAGCCTGGATAGTCTGAACGCGGCATGGGGCACTCATTTCTGGGGGCACAGGATAAAGGAGTGGTCGGAGATTCCATTCCCTGCAGATTCGAATGCTCACAACCCGAGCGCATGTCTCGACTGGAAACGGTTTCACTCCTGGCTGGTTGTCGAATTTCAGAGAGACCAGGTGAAGATCCTGAGACGCATGTGCCCGAAGCATTTCATTACGCACAACTTTATGGGGCTCTTCTCGGGACTCGACTATTACGATCTGGCAAGTGACCTCGATTTTGTCAGCTGGGACAATTACCCGGTATGGGGCAAGCCCGGCATACGGTATGATGCGTCGCTTGGCGCGGACGTAATGCGAGGGTTGAAGGGTAAGAACTTCTGGATAATGGAACAGACTGCGGGGCCGAGCGGATGGGGCACGTTTGGCCGCAATCCGAGACCGGGGGAGATTCGCAGTATAACCTATCAACAGCTCGCACACGGCAGCGATGGCCAGGTCTGGTTCCGGTGGCGCACCTGCACGGCGGGCCGGGAACAGTACTGGCACGGACTGCTGGGACATGATGGGGAACCGTTGCGTCGCTACCGTGAAGCTGCGCAAACAGCGTCAGAGCTTCACAAGCTTGCGCCGCATCTCGCAGGCACGAAAGTTCGGGCTGAGATTGCGATTATCTATGACTACGACAGCATCTGGTCCCTGGAAATACAGCCGGGCTATCCGGAGAACAGCGTCGTGAAAGCGATTGGCAGGTATTACGGTGCCCTGTTCAGGTCGGGCGTGGCAGCCGACATAGTGCCCCCGGGGACTGACCTGAGCAAATACAGGCTGGTGCTCGCCCCGGCATTTCATGTGGTGCCCGATGCCGTCGCCGATTCGCTGGACGAGTACGTCAAATCCGGGGGCATACTCCTCACGGATTGCAGGTTCGCGGTGAAAGATGAGAACAACCTCTGCCATGAACGAACACTTCCCGGCAAGCTGTCTGATACGTTTGGAATCAGGATAGAGGAGTATGAGTCGGTTGACGGCGGGGCAGCGTATCATCTCTCGTACGGTGCGGAAGGCAAGGAGTTCACCGTTGAGGGTTACACCGACTGGGTTACGGCAATGGACGCGGAATCCATGGGCAAGTTCTATGACGGCCATCTGTCGTCTTTCGCCCCGGTAACAAGACACGGCGTCGGGAAGGGTGTCGCGTGGTACTGTGGGGTGGTTGTCACAGAGGAAGAGTTCTATGACAATCTTGTTCGCGACCTGCTTCGCGAGGCCGGAATTGAACCGGTTGCCGATCTCCCGAACGGAGTTGAGGCAACCATGCGCGAGGGCGAGGTAGGGCGATTTCTGTTCATTGTGAATCACCTGGACATGGCAGCAAGCGTGTCACTTCCCTGCCAGGGCACTGAATTGCTGACTGACAAACACGTAGCCGGAGAGATCAGCCTGGCGGGATTCGGCGTAGCGGTAGTACGGGTGGAGGGGTGAGCGAGGGGTGAACTACCAGTGTGTGGGTATGTGAGTGTGTGGGGAACTGATTCAAGATCCCAAAAGGAATATCCAGTTTTCAGTCCTGAACATCCCTGGTCCTTCAATCGAGGTGCGATTCCTTCTGCAGACAGGTTTTGACGAGCGCATTACCGATGTGCTCACGTGCCCAGCTTTCGAATCGCTCGAGCGAGAGGAGTGGCTCCGGCAAGAATGGCAGGTAGCCGAGAATAGTCACGGACCCGAGTCGCGCGATTGTGACCGCATTATCTTCTTCAATGTCACCCTTCTGGATGGGAGTCGTCTCGCAGAACACAACTCCCGCGATATCGAGGCCGGCCCTCCTCAGTTCGCGCAGCGCCAGGAGTGTGTGGTTGATGGTCCCGAGGCCCGGTCTAGCCACGAGAATAACCGGCAACGCGAGCGCCGTCATTAGGTCAAGCATGGTGCCTGTCGGTCCGATTGGGACAAGAGGTCCGCCGGCTCCTTCAACGACGATACACTCATGTTCTGCCGCCAAGCTGCTGAACGATTCCAGGATATGATTCAGGGAGATGTCGCTCCCGGATTGAGCCGCTGCAAGGTGCGGGGAGCATGCACGCTCATAGCGGTAGGGGCACAGGCCCGATGGTCTATCACCTTTGAACGTGCTCTTCGCTGCGGTCAGGCAGAACTCGAGATCGTCGGCAACCAGTTCGGAGCCTGACCGGGAACAACCGCTGTGCACAGGTTTCATTGGAATCGCATCGACGTTATTGGCCCGCAAGACGGATAGAATTGCCGCAGAGGTCATGGTCTTTCCTACGCTGGTATCCGTGCCAGTTATGAACAGACCCCGTGGCGTATCCTGAGCACCCGAGATTGAATCAATCGATGCGGCGGGCTCGTCCCGGCGTGATGTTGCCGGCGCCTCCGGCGCCGCGCACTTGCCGTCCACGTAGAGTATTTCGTACATCGCAAAGACGCCACCCCTGCGATTCGAGTAAGTGCTGTCATATCGCTCGATCAATTCGCGGAGTTCACGTCGATTCAGCGGCTGGTCACTGGTGGAAAACTGGCCCCCGGTGACTCCCACATTGTGTATTGCCGAGAGAAAATGGCGAGCGCTTGGATAGTCAGCTCGCAAGGTCTGTCGTTCTTCCCTTTGTACGACAAATCCTGCGGTATCCATGCACGTGAGAACGTCGTTGCGTTGAGGCAGACGAGCGCGCACCGGCTTTGACGAGGCGATCTGCGTTCTAATGCTGTGCAGCTCGGTCAAAGTTCCGTCCAGCATCAGTGCGAAGACAAGACGGCCACCTGGACGGAGAAGACGTGGCAATGCGCTGAATCCCGAAGATAGCGGGCGAATCCAGTGAAGTGAAGAGCTGCTGACAATGAGATCGAACTGTATGGTCGACAAGTCCCTGATGTCTGCCACACGGAATCGCACGTTAGGATGGTGAGCAAGTCGTTGGCGGGCTGATTGTACGAGGCGAGGGGCCGTGTCAACTGCAAGTATTGAAGCATTGGGAAATTGTATTGCGATGAGTTGAGTGAGCATCCCTGTTCCGCAGCCTATGTCCAGTATCGAGGAGGGCTCTGGAGCATTCTCCAGGAAGGTCATAAGCCGAAGCGCCACGGATCGTTGTACGGATGCCGCTTTGTCATAGGTATCGGCTGCGGCAGAGAATCGTGCCGAAACGGAATCGCTTTGTTCGTTACAGGCCATGATTGAGGAGAGTATAATACGCGTGGTCGTCCTGGGCAAACCGGAATAACAACTTCCGAAAGGCCCTAGCCTTATTGCCGCTCCTGCACAATGAAATTGCCAGACTGGATGATCATGATATTATCGGGTCCGTGAACAAGGCTCAGATAGTTGAAGAGTTCAGGGATCATCGCGTGCTATTCATTCTGCGTACGCGCACACCGAATCAACTATCGGAAATGGTGGCAACGATATGGCAGGCGGGTGGCAGATTTGTGGAGATAGCGGCCAATACGCCGGATGCATTCAAGGTGGTGTCGGAACTGCGCGGGATGGTTCCGGCGGGTTCGTACCTGGGAGTGGGGACAATCTGTTCGGTTGAACAGGCAGACAGGGCGGTGGAGGCAGGGGGCACGTTCGCCGTTATGCCGATCTGCTGCCAGAGCGTTGTGACACGGCTACGGGACAGGGGACTGATGACTATCGTTGGAGCCTCGACACCTACGGAGATATTTAATGCCCGGGGCACCGGAGCCGATTTTGTAAAGGTGTTCCCGGCCCAGTCTCCGCAATACATCAGGACAGTGAGGGGTCCATTTCCGGACATACCACTTGTTGCGGTCGGTGGTGTGACAAAATCAGATGCGATAAAGTACCTGAATGCCGGTTGTGCAGGGGTGGCCGTGGGAAGCAGTTTCTTCGCCACGCACTTTCGCAGTGATGGCAGTTTTGACGCAGATGAAGTGAAGGCCGAGGTCCGTGCGATTGTAAGGGTGTGCGATCTGCGCATGACATGAAGCCACTGCCCGGCAGCGAACCAGGTGGCTTACCCGACAGCACAAACCGGAATACCGGGTGCATCCAGGCCGGCGTTTCAGCTTCGGAGTTTGCCGACAGTGCCAGCTATGACATCCGCCGTGGTTGCGAGATCCTCTTTCGTGTGAGCTAGTGTCACAGAGAGACGGAGTCTTGCCGTGCCGCTCGGTACTGCAGGCTCACGAATTGCGTTGGCAATGATTCCCTGTTCCCGAAGCGCCGCCGCAAGGTCCAGTGCCAACCTGTTGTCATGGAGCATAATGGGAACGATCTGGCTCTGCGACGGGCCTGTGTCCAGTCCTGCCTGATGCAGTGCGGATCTGAAGAAAGCTGCGTTCTCCAGCAGGTCCCGGCCCAGCGAGGGAGTGCGCAGAAGCACGTCGAGTGCCGCCATTGCCGATCCGATGGCGGCAGGCGGAAGGGCTGTCGTGAAGATAAAGGGTCGTGCTCGATTCACAATCAGGTCTCGCATGGCTTTAGAGCAGGCCACCAGCCCGCCGTAGCCGGCGAGAGCTTTGCCGAGTGTGGCCATCGAAAGATTGACGGTATCTGCAAGACAGAGTTCTTTTATCAGACCGGCTCCATTCGGGCCGAATACTCCGGAGGCGTGAGCTTCGTCGATCATTATCAGAGCCCCGTGGTCCGCAGCAACCGTCGTGAGATCTTTCAAGGGGGCAATGTCGCCGTCCATGCTGAACACTGATTCGGTTACGATCAATTGGCGTCCGCGCCCCGCAGCGCGCTCAAGGGACTGCTTGAGATGGGAAGCATCATTGTGGCGGAATCGGTGAACGGAAGCGCGGCTGAGACGTGCGCCGTCAATGATGCTGGCGTGGGCGAGTTTGTCGACGAACAGGGAGTCTTCTCGGCCGACCAGTGAAGTTATCAGTCCGATATTCGCAAGATATCCGCTCCCGAACAGGAGCGCACACTCATAGCCCTTCCATTCGGAGAGTCTGCTCTCGAGTTCGCCATGGACGTCGAGGCTACCGGCCATCAGTCGCGAAGCTGTGGCGCTGGTCCCAAGACTGTGAAGTTCGTCAGAGGAACGTGAGATCAACTCTGGATTGCGAGAGAGGTCCAGGTAGTCATTAGACGAGAAGTTGAGGTAATCCCAGCCATCAATACGAATCCGGCCACCGGCCTGCGGATAAGCCACGAGGGTCCGTTGAAGGTCGGCGCTTCGCAACTCATTGAGGCTGTCGGATATCCATTGCTCGCCACGCATTGGAAGGACATTAGTGGATTTAGAATTGAAAGACACGAAAAAATGAGTGCGCGACCGGTTTTGCACGGATGGCGAAGCGGCGGATCCGGTTACCGTGCGTCTGCGGCCGGCTTGCCGCGGTCCGCAACAAAGCCGAGGTCGTGTATCATCTGGAGATCGTCGTCTGCTGAACCTCCGGGCAGAGTGAGAAGCGGGCCAGCCATCATTCCGCTCGCGCCGGCGTAGAAGATCAGCGCCTGCAGGGAACGAAGATGGGCACGACCGGCGCAGACGGATATTTCTGCGCGCGGGTTCACAAGCCTGAACATTGCTATCGTCTTCAGAATGTCAAGTGCCGCGATGGGTTCGACGTCGGCGAAACGGGTTCCGGCTACGGGCATCAGGAAGTTGAGTGGGATCGAGTCTACTTCATACTCGGCAAGATCCATGGCCAGTTCGACCCGTTGTTCCGGGTTTTCGCCCATCCCGAGTATGCCGCCACTGCAGACCTCAAGTCCGGCGATGCGGGCGGCGCGGATGGTATCAAGTCGTTGCTCGTAAGAATGAGTTGTGCATACCTTGGGAAAGAAGGAGCGCGCGGTCTCGAGATTGTGGTGATACCTGGTCAGCCCTGCCTTCTTCAGGCGCTGTAACTGCGAAGAAGAGAGGCATCCAAGGGATGCACACCATGACACGGGTGACGCGGACGCACCCTCGACGGCACGGCCGACGACGTCCACTTCGGAGTCGGTGAGGGCCGATCCGCTGGTTACTATTCCAAATCGAACTATTGCAATCCGTGCAGCAGCGTCACGTGCCGCAGCAAGTTCGGGCTCCGAGAGCAGCGGGTGCGTTTCGATTCCGGTGTTGTGGTGGACGGACTGCGCGCAGAAGGCGCAGTCTTCCGAGCAGGCGCCGCATTTTGCGTTGACGATAGAGCACAGGTGAACACGCATGCCGAATCTGCGTTCTCGCAGTTCCCATGCTCGCGCCAGGATCGAGGGTATCGCAGACGGATCTGATGAGAGAATTGAGATCGCCTCTTGCCGTGAAACGGCTGGAGCGGGTTTTGGGTCTGCATCAGCAGTCATGGTTCTCCAGTGTAACACCTGGGTTTCAAAGGGGAAGAATGTTACATGCGGGCCTGCAACTCAAGTGAAGAAATGGCTTGAACGCTGATAGCTGTGCATACGAAACATGTTGCCGTGTCCGCAGGTCCGGATGGCGCGTCAGGGCAAGATGGAGAGCTCTTGCGAAATCCGGCGTGTGGATGTAGGATGTGGAAGCATGTTAGAGGCTATCGATGAAGACAGTGAAGGCAAGCATGTTGAAGCGGTGGCAGGTTCGGTTGCTTGACGCTGCAGAATCGGCTATGAAGACGGCGTATTGTCCGTATTCGTGCTTTCCGGTAGGTGCCGCCCTTCTTACCTCAGGCGGAAAGATCATAACCGGTTCCAATGTCGAGAATGCAGCATTCGGGTCCACGATATGTGCGGAACGTGCGGCGCTTGTCCGGGCCAATGCGATGGGCAACCGAAGAGTGAAGGCTATGGCGGTGGTCACGGGTGTGGTCGCGGGCCGAGATGTGCCCGCGGCACCTTGCGGATCATGCAGGCAGATGCGTTACGAGTTCCGCCACATAAGCGGTGGCGATATCCAGCTCATTGTTGCGACCACGTCCCGAAAGAAGGCATTATTGACGTCAGTCGACGAACTGTTACCGCTACCTTTCGATCCGGATTTCGCCGGCGGGTGATCTGACCTGCTATTCCGCTGCCGGTCCCGGCCCAAGGAACTTGGGATTATTCCCCGCGATAACGAGTGTAACTTCCCCCTTAACCTTGACACCTGAGAACGTCTGAGCAAGATCAAGAAGAAATCCACGTTCGACCCGCTCGAACTTCTTCGTGAGTTCCATGCAGACTGCGCCACGGCGGTTACCAAGCGTGGCAAGAGCAGCCGCGAGCGTGACCCCGATACGCA
>SPBP01000364.1 GCA_004525935.1 Lentisphaerales bacterium
AAATCCGCATGATGGTTGATCAGCTCACATCCGAGGCAAGTGCATTGCCGCCTGAGCTCGAAGGTGTCGACGCGCCGTCGTATGTTTACCTGACCTGTTTGTGTGATCATAAAGAGATCAAGAGCGACAACGTGAACAAAGTGACGAAGGGCATTTGCGAACCGTCCACACTTATGGATCGCGACTTGATGACAAGGGGCCGTGCGAAGCGGGGTCGGACCTATGAGGTGAAGCAACCGCTGGAACGGCTCGATGTTTTAAGGAAGAAATTCGGCGTGGGCGCTACGAAGGCGCAGCAGGAATTGTTTGATGAGGAATTCGATGCTGTGTTCGTGCCGGGCGTCGTCTTCATTGACTACGTCCATTTGCTTCTGGGCCTTGTGGAAAGCGGGGAAAACGTGATTGACTGGCTGGACAAATTTCGTGGCCGTCGCCCGGAAATCCGCGCTGCTTTGGAGTACATGGCGCAGAAGAACAGAGGCTTTGCCGATCCTGTGCGCAAGATCATGGGACTAATGGACGAGAAGACGCTGTTCACAAGGGTGAATGATGAATGATGAAGGCAGAATGAGGGGGAAAGGGAAACCGCCAGATCCGCGGGCGCGGACGGCGCTCATCAGGAACAGTACGGCGGAGTTTCTGATATTCACGGCGCAGGCTGGCGAACAGAGCATTGAGGCCCGATACGAAGATGAGACCATCTGGCTTTCTCAGAAGCTGATGGCGACGCTTTTCGAAGTGGATGTGCGTACCGTCAACGAACATCTGAAGAATGTCTATGCACAGAACGAGCTGGCTCAGGACGCAACTATCCGGAAATTCCGGATAGTTCAGGCCGAGGGGGGCCGCCAAGTGTCCAGGAACGTCGAGTTCTACAATCTGGACGCCATTATCTCCGTGGGCTATCGCGTTAATTCCATCCGGGCCACGCAATTCCGACAGTGGGCGACGCTGGTTCTGCGGGAATTTGCTATCAAGGGCTATGTGCTGGACCGGAAGCGCATGGAGAATGGCGCGTTTCTCGGCGAAGACTATTTCGAGCGCTTGCTTGAAGAAGTCCGGGAAATCCGGCTCAGCGAGCGAAGGTTCTACCAGAAAGTCACGGATATCTACGCCACCAGCGTGGACTACACCAGGGACGCTCCTACGACCAAGGCGTTCTTCGCCAAGGTGCAGAACAAGCTGCATTTTGCCGTACATGGCCACACCGCGGCTGAGTTGATTGTGGAACAGGCAGACAGTGAACAGCCGCATATGGGCCTTACGACTTGGGAGAAGGCCCCGGACGGCAAGATCCTCAAGACCGATGTCTCTATTGCCAAGAACTACCTGAAGAAGGAAGAACTGGAAGCGCTGGGGCGGATCGTCAACGCATACCTGGACCTGGCGGAAGAACGCGCCCGGCGCAGAATTCCTATGACGATGGAAGACTGGTCGAAGCGTCTTGACGCGTTTCTGGAGTTTGACGAACGGGATATCTTGCAGGACAGCGGCAAGATATCGGCGGAAATCGCCAGAGAACACGCCGAAAGTGAGTTCGAGAGGTATCGCATTGTGCAGGATCGGCTGTTCGAGAGCGATTTCGACAAGGATGTTCAGTGCTTACTGAAAGAGAAGAGGGGCGAAAACCGTGCCTGAGTACCAACAATTGCGAAGTCAGGTTCAGCGTCTCGGCCCTTTGCGAGGAGGTGTATCATGCCCCAGTTCTGTCTAATCCAACGACGCGATATCCAGACGCACATCCCCGAAAACGAGCCGGTGACCCGAATCGGGTTCTTGGATTTCCTTCGGGAACTCGAACAGGAAGAACTGGGATTGACGCGGTTCCAGCACGTTGTGGTGGAAGGATTGGAAGACGTCTTGCTGAATGCTCGGCCGAATTGGGAGGAGATGACAGCCTACATTCGCCAGATCCTGCAGCGCCATGCAAGGCGTCTAGAAGAGGAACTTGTTGCGAACGTGTATATCGTATTCAGGAATCCGCTGGAACGCGGCGAGACGCTTTGGGTCAACACACCCGCGGAGCCCAGACTCCCGATCAATCGCATTTTCGGGTCGCCCCCGACAAACGAACTAGATGGCAAACCCTATTTCAAGGTCAGTTTCAATCTCAGTTCGGGACTGTGAACTCATGAACATTTTGCAGTACAACGATCTGGATATCACGAAAGCACGCGTCGCGTTTGACCGCGTCGTCGCCGCGCTCCAAGCCGGCGATTTCCGCGCGGCGGACGTGAAGAAGCTTAAAGGCACGCCGTATTACCGCGCCAAGCTCAGCGACGCCGACCGGTTGCTGTTCCGGTTCGGTTCGTACGGGGGCAAGACGTATCTGTTGCTGCTGGAAACGATCCTTTCGCACGCCTACGAGAAATCGCGATTTCTCAACGGCGCCAAGGTCGTCGAGAGCAAACTCGAACCGGTGCATGCGCCCGGCGAGGTCAATGAGCAGGAGTCCGTTGCGCTGCCCTATGTGAACCCGAAGCACAACCGTTTTCACGTCCTTGATAAAGTTCTCTCCTTCGATGACACGCAGGCGGAAGCGTTCGGACTCAGAACGCCGCTGATTCTGATCGGCGCGGCCGGTAGCGGCAAGACGGTCCTGACGCTGGAAAAGCTCAAGGCACTGCACGGCGAGGTGTTGTACGTGACGCTTTCGGCGTATCTGGCGGAAAACGCGCGCAATCTGTACTACTCATTCGGGTACGAAAACGAGCGGCAGAACGTGGAGTTTCTGTCGCTGCGCGAGTACGTGGAGACGCTTCGCGTGCCGCCGGGGAAACCGATCACCTTCCGTGCCTTCGTGGGATGGTTCGCTCGCCACGCACACGGCTCCGGGTTGAAAGATCCCCACATGGTGTTCGAGGAGTTCAACGGCGTGCTCACGGGCATGACGGTGGACGAGGCCTGCCTCGATCTCGACGAATACCTTGCGCTCGGCGTGCGGCAGTCGATCTTCCCACAGGAGCAGCGTGGGCGCGTGTATGCGGTGTTTCAGCGCTATCGGGAGTGGCTGGGCGGCAATGGTTG
>SPBP01000489.1 GCA_004525935.1 Lentisphaerales bacterium
GCTTTGGAATGCTTGCAGCGGCAGGACACACGAAACTTAGGCGATGCACGTCGCCGCCGTCAAGTTCGCCAATCTCCCTGAGAGTAAGGCCTGAGCGTTCTCTTGCCAAGCGGAACGGCGGCGGTGAGCATCGTGTCCGCACGCAGGATGGTCTCCGTATCGCCAAAACGGACGCGCACAATCAAATCCCCGGAGAGGATAGGATGGAAGTAATGGACAATCGCAGCTCTGACAACCGCACGGTTGTCGATCTCCGCCTGGGGATAGGGAACAACCAGAGACAACCCGGGCTGATCCCGTCGGCATAACGAGAACGTATCTGCGAAAGCTTGGATATCCGTACTGTCTTCAACGGGCATCGCGAAAGCATCGCTGCCCGGAAAGACACCATACCAGTCATAGGGGAAATGCTTGCGACCATTCCCAAGAGAATGAACCTTCAGGACGGATTGCCCCATCAGAAATGTTTCCCCGTCGTCCTTTCTATGCGTCAGTCCAAAAAAGCCGTTGATGCGTGAGGATGCCGGAAACACCTGCTTTCCCAACCCCCAGCGCTCCAAGCGAAGCCTGTCTTTCTGAGATCGGCCGATATTGCGCCAGAAGTAGTAGAAGTGCTCATTGGTCATGTCGGCGAGAGAATCCTCGTAGATTTCGGGATCGCCTTTCAGCCCAAACGTTCCAAAATCCTCGACCTGCCACGTAATCAAGACTCTCCACAGCCTGCGGCACGCTGCGCAGACCGTTGCCCCTCGCCTGGATGTGTTCGCCCAGCTTGCGGAACAACGAATCCTGATTGAGTGCGTCTTTCCGGTAGGTCAGACAGCCGAATGTGAAGACTACCTCCACGGGGTCACTTCCCGCACGGGCATCAAGTGAGTTCTGGACAGACTCGCGGACGAGTGCGCCGTTCAGATCCTCAAGTTCTTCAGTCGTGAAAAACTCGCCATGAACGGGATTGATGCCCGGCTCATCCCGTTTCATCTCTCTGAATCGCCGGATTGGGGGCAGTCCCATGCGCCTATTCCTCGTTGCTAAGCCAGCGAATGCTGGCGTAGTCCTCGACCTGCTTGAATTCGGGATCGCCCGTCACAAGTTCTGCTTTTCGGACCCTCGCCAATGCGGCGGCAAACGCATCTGCGTAAGACATCTTGTGCTTGGCCTTCAATGACGCCGCCTCCTTGGCATGGGGCCAATCTGCGGCAACAAACTCCACCCCCCAGCTTCGCAGCGTCCCTATGCTCTTGTCGGCCTCCGCATCCGAAACTTCTCTGGAGAGGATGTACCAGACCTCACCGACATTGACCACACTCATGAAGATCGGGGCTTCCGTCTGGATCGCCTCAGCAAGGATATCGGCCAAGTGCTCAGCTGCACCCTCACCCTGAAGATAGGCAAGCACGGCCCAGGAGTCCAACACAAGGGGATTCTGCCTGCGCTTTCGTGTGCTGCTGGCTCCACCACCGCGAGATCGTGTCGTCATTTGTCTTTCTCGCTTTCCTTTTCCCCGGCAAGCGCGCCTAGAAGGTTCATACCCCGGTACTTACCGTACTGAGACTTCACGTATTCACGGGTAATCGGTGTCAGCACCAGAGCGCCGTCGTGTGACTCCACCAAGGCGCGAGTGCCCTCCTCGATTCCCAGCTCCTTTCTGAGCGGGCGAGGGATAACGACTTGTCCTCTGCTTGAGAACGATATTGTGCTCTTTGTCATATATACACACTCCTCGACCGTAATCTGATATCTACGCCCATGTAAGTCAAGCAGTTAGTTTCATACAGTGAGAATATTTACACACATATGGAAGGTTATCGGATTTTATCAATCGAGTTACCGGGCCGCCTTGAGTCGGTAGAAGCTGGGCGAGTGCGTTGCGCCCATGTCGATGCGTGAGTCATTCACAGGCCCTCCTTGGGTGAGCCCTTATAATAGAGAATAAGGACATTCATGCCTTCTTTCCACTTAGTGTTTTCTCAAGTCGCTCGACCAGCCTGCGCAACTGACGGTCCGATCGTATCATCTTATCGAGATTTCGCAACTGACAACTCACAGCTACCCC
>SPBP01000053.1 GCA_004525935.1 Lentisphaerales bacterium
ACCAGTGCCTCTTCCTCATCAGTGAATCCATCGTCATCGGTGTCAATGCGACCGGCATGAAGGCCCAGAGCCTGCTCGTCTCGGTTTGGAACGCCATCCCCATCGCTGTCCTCATCCCCATCATCCATTCCGTCGCCATCAGAATCGTGGAATGTCGGGTCCGTACCAGAATAGTACTCGTGCAAGTTCTTGAGACCATCGCCGTCAAAATCCGCGAGAGACATTATATCCCGATTGTCGGGACTCTCACTCCTGTTCGGATCAAACCAGTAGTATTGCTCGTAGATATCCGGCATGTCGTCAGCGTCCGCATCGATTCGCCATGGCATATCATAAGGAATAAAGAATGAAGCTGGATACCTAAGCGCACCCTCATTGCCGGCATATGGATTCCCGGGATAGAAGACGTTTGTGCTTGAATACAGCGCATAGTCGATATTCGCCGTTGACGGCATGAGACCGCCCGAGTACCCGAGCTCGCCAGCATAGAGAATGTCTTCAACTGTCGAGGCAGAACCAACCCTGTTCGTCCAGCGCCCGTCGTCAAAAGGCAGGTAGGCTGCCATCTTGGGAGCAATGACCTCAAGGGGACTGATCTGAAGAGGGGCGTTGTCGCCCATGTCTGAGGTCAACGTTGCCCCTTCGGCCATCACACCGGCCAGGCCCCTGCTCGTCTTGTTGAGCGCATCGGGAACGCGAATGTCGTCGATCAGTTCGACATCATCGAAATCAAAGTAGGAGACCAGGCCGGCGGCCGGAGCCTTGGTATACATCGAGTCCTGAATGGCCTGCTGTGACCGCGCGACATTGAAAATCCTCGCTTCATCGATTAACCCGTTGAGCCCTTCGCCGACAACCAGATTGCCGGCAGCCGTAGCGCGAATATGCGCAGGCACTGCGTAGTAGAATTTCTCAAACGTCTCGTCGGGCAAAAGGTGCCATGAGTAGGTGGCCCCGGTAGAGTTCGCCAGCGTGAATGTGGCCTCTGCAACACCATCAACAAACAGCAATGCGAGATTCCCGTCAAACGAGAAAGCCAGATGGTGCCATTCTCCGTCAGTAACGACAGTGCCGCCACTCAGTATTGCCGTGCCCCAGCGCCAATAAGCTGAGTGGTGCGGGGCGGGATCGAAGACGTACAGGTAGTCATTAACATCGAACAGCGCATATGGCACGCCACCCGGAGAGATGCCGAGGTTGTAGTTGTACAGTATCTCGTCGTCATCCGCTCGCTGTGCCTCCCTGGCAATCACGACTCCCGGCGTTGTGCTCTTTACCCATGCTTCAATAGTCCATGTCGCGAGAATACCGGGGTCTGCGGTATTCAAGCGGGTCATGCGGCCTTCGCCATTCAGGTCAAGCGCCCCCATCTCCGCTATGTCAGTGCCAAACATCAGCGACTTCCACATTCTGAGGCGAATTTCCTCATCAGCGATTGCCGTCTGCCAGATTCTGACTTCATCGATGTCGCCAACGAGATTCGAGGCAATAATTACATCACCTTGCTGAGGCCCAAGTGCTGGAAGAATGTCTGTCGTATCTCTTACAGCTCGCGTGCCGTTCTGAAATACAGCAAGCTGGCCGTGGTCTTCGCGTGCGGCCGCTCCGTACTTACCTCCCAGGAAGACCCATTCGTTGGTCTCGATGTGCACGAAGCCCTCAACTTTGTATTCTTCGCCGAGATCCGATTCGAACCGGGCATACGGAAGCATGTTCGAGCCGACACCGATTTCGAATGTGACATAGCCGGGCTCCGCCGTCCTGCGCACGAGAACCACATCGGAAGTGGGCACTTCATCGAGCCTCACAACGGCTTCAACGGTCCATGCATCAAGGTCGAACCTCGATCCATTATCATCCTCGCCTTCAACATAAGCCGGCACACTAATCCATCCATTCCCATCGTTGTGAATGTAGCGCATTACGTACGGATGAATTGAATCGGTCGGATCGAGATTCTGGTCGACTTCCTGTTTGTCGCTCAGCCCGTCGTCATCGGTGTCCGGGTCGAGAGGATCGGTACCAAGGGTGATTTCGCGCGAATTCGGAAGACCATCGCCGTCATTGTCTTCATTTCCATCACGAAGTCCGTCGTTATCGGTATCCTGCGCTTTCGGATTTGTGCCAAGTTCGTATTCCTGAATATTCGTCAGGCCGTCACCATCGGTATCGAGGTCGGGGTCGGCATTCCCCGCGAAAAACATGTCTTCCCACCAGTCGGGAATCTCATCGCCGTCCACATCCAGGTCTCCCGAGACGTTCACAAACCTGTTGGTCGTGAAAGTCACCGGGGTAAGATCGTAGGCCCAATCCAGCCTGTTGATGTAGTCTTCAGCAGTGAACCCGCCGTCATCGAACGGGAAATACGCCACCAGATCGGCGCCATCCGGAACGACATCAAGCACGCCCGCCCCGAACAGATCTTTCCCGCCCGCGATTTGATCCTCAGTGCGCGCAGCCGTCCAAATCCGGACCTCGTCGATGAACCCGGAGACGCCAACTCCCAGCCGCGCGACACCGGCACCCACTGCGCACCGGCCAATGGGATCGAACGTGGCGGGGGTCCATTGGGCCCTGTACGACACACCGTTGACAAAAAGCTCAAGCGTATCGTTTGCCGGATCAAACACGCCCGCAAGATGAGTCCATTTATTGGCAGGGATAGGCACGTCCCACAGGGGGTTCCCGCCGGCGGTGTAGCGAATTGTTCCGGCGATGTTGTCAAATGCGACGTAAGGAATACCGTTTGCCAGACCCAGCACAAAATTATCGCGGCCCGTGGCTGTCACGGTATGCTCGATGAGTGTGCCGGTCTGGGTGGCAGTCGCCGGGTTGATCCAGCACTCGATCGTCCAGTCGGGTACATTCAAAAACCTGTTTGGGACCCCGTTCGGAACTGCGATCGCCGCGCCGGAGAGAGCAATGCTCCTCTGAATCAACGGGCTGCGGGAATATATGGGGCTCGTTATCATCCGGCCTGTCACTGGCGGACAGAGAATGTAAGGATTCAATTCCTGGACATCGGTGTAGCCGTCATCGTCGATGTCCTGCGCAAACACCGCGCTCGCTCCGACAAACAGGAACGCCAGCGCAAGACAAGCTGCTTTCAGCCGCCTGGCCGCCGACGCATCGCAAACGTCAACACGAGATCTATTATGGCGCATCACATCCTCCTTCAGAGATGAAGTGTTCAATATACTCAAGTTCCAACCCCTATTTCCACAAAAAAAGCTTCGACAATCGGCAAATCGACCAGGCCTGATCATATCGATGTCTCAGTAGCAACATTCTTCTTTTCATTGCCGGCTGCAGAATCTTCTTCGCCCCTGAGTTTTCTTGCCTCAGCCGCCAGTTCAGTCTGTATCTCGCGGGAAGCCCGAACCACCGGCAACTCGTCGAGCAGCGCTTCAAGTTCAGCCTGTTTCTCGAAAATACTATCCAACAAAAGGGACGCCTCAGAATCATCATTGAGCGCATCCCGCTCCATTCTCCTCAATTCCACGGTTAGATCCCTGGCGCTCTCGAGGAGTGAAGCCAGGCGGTCCTTCCCGGCTACCTCTTCAGTCTGCCCGGAGCCGCTTCCCATGTTCTCAGCAAGTTCCCGAGCTTCGGCAAACAGTCGCTCCAGTTCCCCACGCTTCTCGACGACCTCTGGCTGTTGTCCCCTTCTCGACTCGAGAGCTTTCCGTTTCTCGGAAATTTCGCTCTGCAAGGCTAGCGCCCTGGTGTCGGTTCTTTTCGCTTCCTTCTTTACCATGAAAATGCGACGAGAAAGAGCAGCATTTTCCTTGTCGATCTCTTTCAAGCGCAGAATAGCGTCGCCCCCGTTAACAGCAGCTTCACCGGAGCTCTTCGTTTCTCGCTTCTCCCGCGACGCCTCCCCGGAAACCCCAGGCTCATCCTTCGTCCCAAAACGTGCAAGGCCGAAAACCGCTGCTACGATCGCGACAACGGCAATCAAGCCTACCCCAACTTTTGCCCCATATGACATGAGACTCCTTAACCGTCGTACCTAAGCAACGAGTAAAGCCCCGGCTCTGCGAACGCAGCACCCCGAACAAAACACCTCTAAGGAAACGCAACTTGTATGAGATCATAGCTGCTACACGCGTCGCATGCAATCATGAAATCCGTTGTTCGCATTCGCTCTTTGTGCTACTCCTCTCCTGTCAGCAAACTACCCGTTGACTTTATTCGCCGGCCCACCGTTCATGCTTTCTTCAACCTTCCCGCTGACTGCGGGGAACCGAGTTCCCCAGCACCCCCTGCAACCCATCTGGTTCCCGGCGACGTCCGTTGCTGCCAGTTCGTCGCTCGGACCACAGATATCAGCCCTGTCGCCCTTAACCTTCGCACAAAGCATGCCATTCCTATCCAACCAACCACAAAACACTGTTTGCCAAGTCTTTTCAGCATAAACCTGGACTAGACGCGCTGCCGTGCTACTTGACACGCCCAATTCCTTCGCTCATAATGCGCTCATAATGCTTTCATCGGCGTCAGGGGATTGGATCCGTTCCGGCTACGGTCTGCATGCGTGCCGATTCAGCTAATCCATTTATCTCGATCTCGCGGTATCGTCCGAGGTTGCCGATGACCTTGCCGAGTCATTTGGACTGGAGGATGACAATGACGGATCTGGCTGACAGGAGGGCTAACCCAACGGTGGACAGATATGTGACCACCGACCTGCCGCTTCAGACCATACTTCGAAGAGCCACATCTCTCAAATCGCCGCTGGCATCGTCGCTTCTCGCCCTGCTGGACGGACTTGCTGGCCGAGCCCCCTCAACAGAAGTCCTCAAGGCTGCCAGGGCAACATCGTTTCAGGGCTCCGATCCGGAACTCATGGTTCTCTTCCTTTCCAGTTGGGCAGAGCTGTCGTGCCGGACTGGAAACACACCGGAGGCAGAGCAGTTGCTGAGAAGAGCTCGTCTCCTTTTTTCGGCGACAACCCATCCAGAAATTCGTGCCACCTGCATGGCGGCCGAAGGTATCCTGGCAGACACAACCGGCAACAAGGTTAAGAGAGAGCAGATACTACGAGAAACGCTGAATGTGGTGCCCTCTCACTCGCCAAGGCGAAAGTACCACGTCTGGGAGTTTGCGCTTTGTCTGGCTCAACAAGGACGGGCCACAGAGTGTCGATCCGATCTTCGCGAGATTTCCTGGCAGTGCACGGAAAACTTCCCGGACACCCGAATACACATCGTCTATCTGGTTGACGCCGTTGAGACAGGTCGTCTGAAGGAAGCAAGTGAGCTCATGCCCCAGATTGCTAAGGATCTACACCAGGTCAAGGATATTGCGCGAGTGCCTTGGCGTTACGAAGCGCTGCTGAGGCTGATGCAAAGCTGCACGGACCCGTCATGGTCGCCCGAAAGCCTTCTATCGAGCCCTCCCGGCGTGCCGAACTGGCTGAAGGTTCTGCATTCCCTTCTCCTGAAGAGTCCTGGCGATGCGCTCAAGCTGGCGCGACTTGAAGCTGGCCGCCTGATGGGCTCGATCTTCGGAAGTGGCTTTGATTCGTTCAATCTTATACGGGCTGAACTGTCTGCCGGCCGATGGGAGGCAGCCCGGCACTTGCTGAAGATGAGGCATTCCAGGGGCAATCTCCACTACATTGATGACTTCTTTCTCGCGCGTGTTGAGCTGCTGGGACGGAAGAAGAAGACCGCCGCGGCTTGCTTCGCCGCTCTTCTGAACTCCGTCGAACGGTATCAAGCCGGGGGGCGACTTGATTTTGAAGTCCGACTTTCGTGCGACCTGTCCACAAACGAGATCGTTGGTCTTTCCCGCAGCGCAGAGAAGCTGGCCAAGACACGAGCCAGCAGCCCTCCAAGCCCTATCTCAGAAGAAACCGAATCTGAGAATGAGATACTCAAGCCCGATGCAATCGTTGGGCGTAGCACGGCAATACTCGAGATTCGTGACACGATCATTCGCTTCGCTGATCTTGACGCGCCCATTCTAGTCACAGGAGAGACCGGCACGGGGAAGGAACTGGTGGCCAGGACAATACACGCCGCAAGCAGAAGAAGAACGCGGTCCTTCGTCGCGGTCAATTGCGGTTCCATCACCGACACACTGCTAGAATCCGAATTGTTCGGGCACGAACGCGGCGCTTTCACAGGAGCCGACCGATTGAACAGAGGACTGTTCGAGGAAGCGGGAACTGGCACAATCTTCCTTGACGAGATCGGCGATATTTCGCCACACCTCCAGACTGCGCTGTTGCGGGTGCTGGAAACCGGCGAAATTCGATCTGTGGGAAGCACAAAGACAAGACAGTCCCGGTGCCGGATTCTCGCGGCAACAAATTCTCCGCTTAGACAACTTGCCGAACAGGGCCGTTTCAGAATGGATCTGCTCTACCGACTGGAACGCCTGTGCATTCACATTCCGCCCCTCAGGGAGCGTCCGGACGATTCCATTATGCTGGCAAGGCATTTCCTCGACGCGGGGAGACCCGTGGGAACACATGCGACAATGTCGTCAACTCTTCGGGAAGCCATGAGGTCATATTCGTGGCCCGGTAACGTGAGGGAATTGAAGAACGTCATAGAGCGAATGCGCCTACTTCACTCCGACAAACTAAGCTACGAAGCCGACGACCTGGACATCGCGACTCATAGTGTCCACATCCCTGCCGCACCTCAACCTTTCATTCCTAGCAGTGACGAACCGGCGATGCGAACTGCAGCTTCAAGGAAACGCGCGGAACCAACAGGGGTCAACGAAGACAGACTGCTTAAACATGGACGCTCCCCCATGCGTCGCTTACAACGACTAAGGAAGTTGTTCGAAAAACACCACGAACTGACCCGAAATGAGATCATAAGCATTCTCGACGTATCCCCCAACACCGCGACAAAGGATCTGAGATCGCTTTGTGATGAAGGATACATTGAACGGATCGAGCCTAGTGCCTCCAGTCGATCCTTCTACTTCTCGCTCAAGAAGCGCGACTCCGGGCAGTAGTAGCACAGCTGAAGTTTTGCCATAAGGGAAGACGCTGTAGTTTCTGAGGAAAAGCCACGATTTGGGGCTGACTGGTGGGAAGATCGGTGAAAGTGGGTTTTCTCTCTTTTTTTGCTTGACTCTTATATGCGATAGAAGCATATTGCATATAAGACAGATGAGTCCATCCTCACAGATCATTCGTATCCGGCAAGGCCTTGGGCAACTGGCCCGACAGCGGCAAGCCGCCGAGAAGGTACTTCAGCAGCGGTCGCCACTGCTGAAAGGAAGCTTCTGCGAAGTGCAGCGCACCTGCGGCAACCCCGGCTGTAAATGCGCTCACGGGGAAAAGCATATCTGCCAGCAACTATCTGCCAGCGTGCAAGGTAAGGCCCGAACTTGGAACGTTCCCCACCAGTATGCGGCGAAGGTCAAACGGCTGACACAGAACTATCGCCGGTTCCGCCGTGCCGGAGCCGACTGGGTGCGAATTAATGAACAAATGCTGAAATTGATCGGCGAGTTGGAATCGGCTCGAATGGTGTCGGATTTTCGTGATGAGCCCAGGCGTCACAAAAGCTAAGAAACAACGTGCTGCGCAGCGGCGGGCCGAGAAGCAGGCCTACCGCAAATGTGAAAGCAGGCAGCGTCCGTATATGGCCTGGAAGCATCTGACCCGCAACCAGAAAGAAGTGGCCAGGCGTATGGCGCACGGCCAAGGCTGTGACTACGTTCATGACGGTTCATGCCTCCTGTAATTCCCCGTGCCGCGGCTTCAACGGCGACCCTGTACGGAAAAGCAAAAATGCGCGGGCTTGCGGCCCGAGATGCCAGCACGTTCCGAGAAATCCGGCTGCTATGGCAAAATCCCAGTAGCACGGCCAACAGGTTGACTTGTTCTTGTTTTTGTGTAGACTGCTCAAACTATTTTAGTGCGAGCGTAGCTCAGTGGTAGAGCTCCACCTTGCCAAGGTGGCTGTCGAGGGTTCGAGTCCCTTCGCTCGCTCCATTTGCGGATTTGGACCGTTTGGTTCTTTTCTATTTGAATGCAAGCGTAGCTCAGTTGGTAGAGCAGCTGACTCTTAATCAGCGGGTCCAGGGTTCGAGTCCCTGCGCTTGTACCATAACATGGCTCGACGCCACGGCCCCAGAAAGATGCAGGAATGACTGAACACACGACAGCTACTCGCGTGTTGATAGTTGACGACGATCCTGATGTTCGGACCGTTATTACGCGCATTCTGCAAACACAAGGCTTTGACGTCGCGAGTTGCGCGACGGGTTCAGAGGCGCTACGCTCCGTCGAAGCAGAACCCCCAGCCGTTGCATTGATCGACCTTCTGCTGGAAGACACCCCAGGCCTGGTGGTCATGAACCGAATCAAGATTGCCGCGCCCTACACCGAGTGTATCGTTGTAACAGGCCATGCTTCCCAGGAATCTGCAATAGCATCCATCAATCTTGGCGCATTCAACTACGTCGAGAAACCGGTAGACAAGGACGACCTCATAGTAACTGTGAAAGCCGCCGTGGGAAAATGGAGCACGGGAAAGGCCCTGCGACAGAGCGAAGAGCGCTACCGCGCACTTGCTGAAACGGCAGAAGATTTCATCTGTCTCGTCGATCCTTCCATGGTGATCCTCTACATGAATGCCTCGGCTGCCCGAAATCTCAACGGCGCACCAGACGATTTTATCGGCAAGGAGATCTGCGAGGCAATGGCACCTGAAAATGCGAAATGGATGATGCGACACACGCAAGAGGTATTGTCAACCGGAAGCCCGGTCAGGGCAGAGGAAGAGATGTCGCTTCCGTCCGGCACAATGAGGGTAAGCGTCCGATGCGTCCCGGTGCACGACGAGAGTGGAAAGGTTGCTTCGGTGCACGGGATATTGCGCACAATGGACGCGCAAAAGAACTGAGTCGGCTTCACGACTCGCAAGCCCATCAGCGGAACTCACGTCGTGTTATCCATCAAATCCTGACCGGCATGAAAAGCTCATGCCTTGCCACCCAATCGCCGAGCTCACGGCGAGGTACGAAAGGTGTGGTGGGCGAGGCGGGACTTGAACCCACAAGCCTTGCGGCACAAGATCCTAAATCTTGCGTGTCTGCCAATTTCACCACTCGCCCATGCTATCGCGGCAAGTCTATCCTGCAAGCTCCCAGCCCACAACTCCGGTTACAGCAAAAGGAGACACTTTCGGGCCGATTGCGCTGCCCTTGGAAGGAGAGTTGTCGGAAGCATCATAGCGAGTCAACAAACCGAGAGAGCCCGTCCGTGCCTTTCTCTATCGTCTCCATGCTGCAGGCATAGGAAAGACGCACATTGCCGTCAGCGCCGAACGGAAGACCCGGAACCACGGCCACCTTTTGCTCTTCGAGGAGCCTGCGACAGAATGCTACCGAATCCAGTCCGAAACTCGAGATGTTTGGAAACAGGTAGAACGCGCCCATGGGCTTCACGCAGGAAACACCAGCGATAGCTATGACACTTTCGTAAAGGCGGTTTCTTCTTTCAGCGAAGGACCGGACCATGTCTTGAACTTCTCCCTCCCCGCCCATCAGCGCCTCTATTGCACCGAATTGTGCAAACGTATTGGGAGCCGAGGTGCTGTGGCTCTGGAGCGACAGCACTGCCCCTATAACGTCCTTCGGTCCGGCACAATAACCAAGCCGCCATCCGGTCATTGCGTACGCCTTGCTGAAGCCGTTGACCGTGATGGTCCTTTCGAACACATCCTGAGAAAGGCTCCCTATACTGACGTGGGCAGCACCATCGTAAACCAGCTTCTCATAAATCTCGTCTGAAATTATGTAGAGATCGTGGCGGGTAGCAAATTCGGCGATTGCTGTCAGTTCGGATTTTCCCAATGCAATACCGGTCGGATTGGAAGGAGAATTTACGATGATAGCCCTCGTCCTGGGAGTAACGACGGATTCGAGTTCGTCTATTGAAAGCCTGAATCCACTCTCGTCCTTTCCCAGAACGCAGACGGGCGTTCCGCCTGCAATTCGGACCATCTCCGGATAACTGAGCCAATACGGACCAGGGATGATGATCTCGTCTCCTTCATCGCAGAGCGCCATTATCACATTGAACAGTGAGTGCTTGGCTCCATTGCTCAACACAATTCGGCTTGGCTCATACTTCAGCCCGTTCTCCGATTCCAGCTTAGCGGAGATTGCAGCACAAAGCCCTTGCAGGCCTGCAACGGGTGCATACTTTGTCTCTCCCCTATCAAGGGCCTCCTTGGCTTTTTCCTTTATAGGTACGGGCGTGTCGAAATCCGGCTCGCCAGCGCCGAAACTCCAGACCTGTTCACCGGCACGCTTCATTTCCTTCGCGCGAGCAGTTATGGCCAGTGTAAGCGATGGTTGAATCCTGCTCATTCTTTTGCCGACTTGGCATTTGTTCACTGGATAGCCCCCATGTTCTTAGTGCCCGGCACGGCACCCCGCAACGAATCGTGCACGGGAAAGCACATTCTCAAGAATGCTTCGTCCTGAGTTTCTCCCTGATCTTCCGGACGAATTCGCCACCGAAAGAGGGTGCAAGAAATCGAAGCGAAGACAATGCAGAGAGGCCAGACCCGTAGAACTTGTCCACAAGCGGGCTGACAGTGTCTTCCTCAACCCGGATGATCTCCATCTCGCGTCTGGCATTCTCCGCTGAATCAGAAGCATGTGCTGCATTTACCATGATATTGCTGCCGAACTCGCGCCGAACGGAACCCGGTTTGGCCTTGCTCGGATCCGTCGGCCCCAGGATTGATCGTATCTTCCTGACAGCGTGCGTCCCCATGTATACCAACGCCAGGCATTCTTCTCTCCCGGGCGCTCGTTTCTCGCTTTCCGAGCATGCCGAAGGTCGATAACCGGTCATGAATTCCACTATGTTCTCAAATTCCCGAGAAGCGACTACCGGGCCCAGTCGGTCGCACACCGAGTCAACAACATCTTCCGGCACTTCGAGTCCGAACTCTCTGCTAAGTGCATCGGCAGCCCTCTTCTTGCCGCTTGTCTTGAATCGTCCTCTCAACGACTCACGCACGGGGCCGTAGAACTCCTCAGCCTGTGAAACTGTCATGCGAAACTTCGTAACCGCGACAATCCGGAGTCCCGACAGGGACAGCAAGTCAACGATGTTGCCCGGCCTGGAGCTATGAAACTGGAAATTGTCTGGTTTGAGCAGAACAAGCGTCTTCTCGACATCCCCACCCTTCCCAACATCACTGGCACCTTCGACAATGCCGCCGTCACGTCCCGAGAACTTCGCCCACAGTTTCAGCGTTGCCGCAACGCGTTTTATTGTTGGCCCCACAAGAACGGCGGGCTCGAAATACTTTACCGTATTCTGCTCGTCCAGGACATAATCTCCATAGGTGTCCCTTATTGATTCTCCGCTTCCAAGTCTGAGAGTTGCGCTGCCGGTGACCTGCCAAATCTTTCGTACCGCATCGTCCCCTTCGAACATCAGCATCATAACCCGCCGCCTCTTGCCAGTAATGGGATCAGGCGAGTAGTTCTTGGCGATATACTGTGAGATCAGCTCGCAGGTCGTCGAACCGGGCTCCGCGCTACGGACAAGAGCGGCATATTGGGATACCAACTCGGAACTCGGGCCGACCATACGAGCGGCAACGAGGTCGAGATCCGTCCTGCTCAGATAGCGCGCGATGACTCCACCTGTACGCGATTTTGCGATCGTGTACGGATTTATGAGCACATAAGCAAGTTCTCTTGCCATCTTCTAATCTCCCCGGAATTACTGGGTGCCGACACTTGTTGCCAAAGTTGCTGATGCCTCTGCAGTTCCGGTTACAGCCACAATTTGTCCGGATGAAGCCACCCTGTATAGCTGTTTGAGCCGACATTGTCTATCAAGAAACTGCGATTCAGGACGACCCCGAATTGACTCACATTAAATGTTACCGAGTGGGGGGAAAGGGAAAGGCTCTGTAGGGGTTGTTGACTCATATTCGATGTTACCGAGAGGAGGCATCGAATATGACGCGACAATCGAAGGTGGAATACCTTGAACAGGACCATCCAGTTGATGCAGAAACGCGGGGAAAGATACTGGAAATCAGTTCCGCA
>SPBP01000119.1 GCA_004525935.1 Lentisphaerales bacterium
CTGCTTCGCTGCCAATACTTCAGCCAGTTTCTGCGCATTCTTCACTACCTGCTGCTGATACTTTCGAAAAGAAGGGCGCAGCGCCTCATAGAAGCACACAGCCTTTGCCGCTATTACGTGCATCAATGGGCCGCCCTGAATTCCCGGGAATACCTGCGCGTCGATATCCGCTGCGAAACGCTCCTTGCAGAGGATCATTCCCCCCCTCGGACCACAAAGAGTCTTGTGCGTCGTCCCCGTTACGAAATCGCTCACTGGCACGGGGTTCGGGTGACACCCGGCAGCAACCAGTCCTGCAATATGTGCCATGTCAACCATCAGGTACGCGCCGACCGCATCAGCAATCTTCCGCAGCCGGGAGAAATCGATAATTCTAGGGTATGCACTCGCGCCAGCTACGATGAGCTTGGGCTTCGCCCGGGCAGCGATTGTCGCGAGATCGTCATAGTCGATTTGTTCATCCTTCTCACTGACCCCGTAGGACACAATGTTGAAGAAGCGACCGGAAAAGTTTCCCTTGTGACCGTGCGTCAAATGGCCGCCATCCGACAGTTTCATAGCCATGATCGTGTCGCCGGGCTCAAGTACGCTCAAGTATACGGCCATGTTAGCCTGGCTTCCGCTGTGCGGCTGAACGTTTACGTGCTCAGCATCAAACAGCTGCTTTGCACGATCGATTGCAAGCCGTTCAGCCTCGTCAACATTCACGCAACCGGCATACCAACGTCTGCCGGGGTAACCCTCAGCATACTTGTTCGTCAGCACAGAGCCCTGCGATTCACGTACCGCCTTGCTTGCGATACTCTCGGAAGCAATCATCTCGAGATTGTCGGACTGTCGCTTTTCTTCCGCTACCAGTGTCGCGTATATTTCCGGATCCTTCTCGTATACCTCAAGCGGGTCGGAGGCACATGATTCGATCTCCTGCATCTTCTTGATTCTTCGTTTGTGCCTGACCACGCTTTCAAAATCGGCCTTCACCCACTCTTCCACAATGGCTTCGGCTTGCGCGACGTCAATGAGATCCGCACCAAGCGCAAGAACGTTGGCATTGTTGTGCATGCGTGAGGTCCGCGCCATTTCAGTATTCAAGCACAGCGCGGCTCTGATCCGTGGCACTTTGTTGGCGGCAATGCTCATGCCAATACCCGACCCACATATCAGGATTCCCAGGTTGGCCTCGCCCTGTGAAACCATAGACGCCACCTTCCGGGCATGATCCGGATAGTCAACAGACGTCTTTCCGTCACACCCCGCATCTACAACGTCCATTCCGAGGCGTTCCAGAAATGGCTTCAGGTGTTCCTTTAGATCGTATCCCCTGTGATCAGAGCCAAGTACAATCTTCATGTGTTCCACCAGTGTCAGTTGCAGGTTTGCCTGATCTAGTTGTTCGTTTCCAGAAACATCACCATCTTCGAAACACCTTCCTCAATCTCATCCCTCACTCTCGAATAGCACTCACGCGATTGCCCCATCGGGTCGTCGACATCCTTCTCCGCCTTGCTCGTGTCAAATGAACTCATCAGCCGCACCTTGTCCGCACTTGCCGGAACAGCGTTCACGATTGTATCCCGATGCGATGCAGTCATGGGCACTATCAATTGTGCGGATTCGATCAGGGCAATTGTAAGCTGGGTGCTTTGGTGTCCCGATATATCGACCCCGCGCTCACGCATTACCTCAACTGCATAATGACTCGCCGGAAAACCGTCGGAGGCAGATGTTCCGGCCGATACGACCTCCCATTCAGAATCATGCGGAAGCCGTACCTTCAAAAGGTATTCTGCCATCGGGCTCCTGCACTGATTCCCCGTGCACACGAACAGTACTAGACGCCTATGCATGATTCAATTCGTTTCTCGATATTGCGCCTGCGCGCAGGATTTCAACTGTATCGCCATCCACCCGTACTACCGTGCTGACTGTACCGGCCGGTTTCGGCCCCCCCTCAATTCCAGCTGTTGCCAAAGGAGCAAGCATCTGCAGCGCTGCTTCAACGTTATCGGCTGGCGGAGATCCGCTCAAATTGGCGCTGGTAACATACAGTGCCCCGCCCTCCAACCTGATGAGCTCCAAAGCAACGGAATGGTCCGGCATTCTGTAGCCCACTGCAACACCACTGTTCGGCACAACAATCGTCAATGGGCCCGGCCAGAACCGGCGCACCAGATCTCGTGCCACAGCGCTGAATTCACCGCCGCGCCGTTCGGCCTCGCCCAGTCCCGCAACAAGCACCGGAATCGGCTTCCTTCCGTCCCGCTTCTTTGCTTCATACAGCTTCTCGCGGGAACCGGGCGTGTCAGTATGAGCAGCCACTCCGTAGACAGTGTCAGTTGGCATCACTATCAGGCCACCCGATTTCAGAACCGCGACCGCGCCCTGAAGGTCAACCAGTCCGGAACCACTAATGCCCCGTTTCCTCTTCATTAGGCCCCTCGCGGTGCACAGAAACAACGTCCGATCCAAGTGCCTTGAGGCCTTGGACAATATCCGATGCCCTCCTCAACAGCAAATCGTTCTTCAATATTACTGAGGATTCCTCAACTTCCCCGCTCTCCGTCGCATCGCTTGATCCGCAATCTGGATCAACCTCGATATCCGGCTTCACACCCCTGCCATCGTATGACCCATGTCCGACCGGAACAAGTAATCTCGTGCCTATATAGACATGTCGTTTGCTGTCAAGTGGCACGAGTTCCCGCAGCCTGGCATCCCCCCTGGTGCTAGAACCTGCAACAAGCACGCCGGGTAAACCTTTCAGAACTCCTGCGAGCAATTCGGAAACGCCAGAAGTGTTTGAGCCGATCAGCACAACAACAGGGGTCATGTGACCCGCCGCTCCGGTACGAACACTCTTGAATAACCTCGGCTTCCCATCCATGCAATCACTCACAAAGAAAAGAGACTGCTCCCCTGCCAGAAACAGAGATGCCAGTTCGCAGACCGAATCCAGGTCTTCTCCACCGGACTCCCTGAGATCCAGAATACAGCTCGACACATCGTCACCTGAATGCTCGATGAGGCGTCGCATCACCTCTGTACCCGTCTCCTTGAAGAGCCCGCCAGGCTTTACGTAGACCGAGCCACTTGCCAGCATCTCGATATGCATGTCGGCATCTCTGCTCTCCGACAGTGCAGCAGTGGCGCCTGAAAAACCTGCGGCCTCATCGGAGCTGATGATGACGGCGTGTGGGTCCGCACTCTTGATTAGTGCGTCTTCTATTGCTGCCTTTGCAGCCTCGACATCAAGTCCTATGCTCTTCTCTCGCAGTAAGTGAAGGACGACAGAAAGAGAATCGCCGAGTGCCGCAACGTCGGCAGCATCAGGAACGCCAGCCTCTTCCTGCCCTTTCTCAGGCTCCTGACCGAATGCTGGCCCGTTGTCGGCCGAGACCATTATGCCAAGGCACATAACCGCTGTGAGATACCATCTCATAGATCTATACATGGACGAAAACCCCGTAGCGGGATCAGCCCTGCTCCATCGCCTTCTTTACGCGGCCGTTACCCGCAGCAACCTTCTTCTTGAGCTTCTGCTTGTATTTCTTCAGCATCGTCGCAAGCGCCGGTCGACCGGTGGCGAGAATCTGGACTGCTAGAACGGCAGCGTTGATGGGCCCTGCACTTCCCAGTGTGACTGTTGCAACAGGAATACCGGCCGGCATCTGCAAAGTCGCAAGCAGTGCATCCATGCCGTTCAGTGCGCCACCTTTGACCGGTATACCTATAACCGGCAATGTGGTATGTGCGGCGATAACACCGCCAAGATGAGCCGCCCCCCCCGCAGCTGCGATGATCACCTTGATTCCGCGTCGTGCAGCACCTGCCGCGTATGCAGTAGCCAGTTCGGGAGTGCGATGCGCCGAAATTACCCGTACCTCATGCCGAACCGCGAACTCCTTCAAAGTCTTGGATGCAGATTCAACGATTGGCCAATCCGAATCGCTTCCCATAACTATTGCGACATCTATGTGGCCCTTCTGGATCTTGACTCTCTTCATGATTGTCTTTTCTCCTATCCTGCGCATTTACCTCAGCTCACAACTCGATTAAGCGCCTTTTGTGCGATATCGCGTCTGCAGTGGGCGCCCTCAAAACGAATCATATCAACTGCCCTGTACGCCCGGTCAACCGCCTGCTTCAAATCCGAGCCGATAGAGGTAACTCCCAGGACTCTGCCGCCAGAAGTTACAGTTCTCTGGCCATCCCTGGCGGTCCCGGCATGAAACACGGCGGTCCCCTCTATCCTATCTGCTTCGTCAAGACCATCAATGGGCAATCCCTTCTCGTATGAGCCCGGATACCCGCCCGACGCCATTACAACGCAAACCGCGGCATCCCGTTTCCATCGAACCATGTCCGGGCTAAGTCGCCCGTCGGCGGTTGCCGTGAGTGCTTCGGCAAGATCGCTGTCCAGCCTTGCAAGCACGGCCTGGGTCTCGGGATCACCGAACCTGCAGTTGAATTCCAGCACCTTGGGCCCTCGCTCAGTCACCATGATACCGGCGTAGAGAATTCCCCTGTATGTAATCCCGCGGTTCCTCAGTTCTTTCAACGTCCGTTCGAAGACCTCGTTCTTAATGACCGGCCAGAGCTCTTCAGTAACCACAGGTGCAGGTGAATACGCACCCATACCACCCGTGTTAGGACCTGTGTCTCCGTCAAAGGCTCTCTTGTGGTCCTGTGAGGAGGCTAGCATCACGACACGTTCACCGTCGACAAGCGCGAGAATCGATGCTTCCTCTCCAGTCAGCAATTCTTCGACCAACACGGTGCTACCGGCCTCGCCGAACGCCCTGCCGACCATCGCCAACTCGATCGCATCCGTTGCCTCGTGCTGATTAGTGCAGATTATGACGCCCTTCCCGGCTGCCAACCCGTCGGCCTTCACCACGCATCCGCCGGTCAGCGACCTAGCATAGTCCGATGCCTTAACTGCGTCAGTGAACGTTTGGGACTCTGCCGTGGGCACACCGGCAGCAAACATTACCTCCTTGGCAAACGCCTTGCTACCTTCCAGCCTGGCAGCCTCCCTGCACGGACCAAATACCCGCAGACCATCCTCCGCAAACATGTCAGCAAGACCGAGGCACAGCGGTGCCTCAGGGCCAATAACCGTCAGATCCGGCTTGTTGTCCTTCGCCCACTTCAGAAGTTCCCCCACTGCCTCCGATCCGATCGGGATCTTCTGAGCAATCCTGGCCGTGCCGGCGTTCCCCGGGGCACAGTAGATATCGTGCTCCGCGAGTCCCTGCCGCAGCTTCCAGACCAGAGCATGTTCGCGTCCGCCACTGCCAACAACAAGAATCTTCATGGCCCCACTATCATGGAAATGGCGCGGTCAGTCAACCCGCTATGGCCCGTCTTTTCCGGTGACAGGCTGACACAAGAAGATCAAGCGGTCCTTCAGCCTGAACGAATCATTAACGGTCGTCTCCTTTTTGACTGCGGCCATATTTGCGGACATTATTCTTGAATAGATCCAGCAGTCGCGTAGACTCCACACTGAAATTGACTAAAGAAGAAACTGACTGCGGGGTGGAGCAGCCCGGTAGCTCGTCAGGCTCATAACCTGAAGGTCGTTGGTTCAAATCCAACCCCCGCTACCAATCTGGAAGGCCGAGGATAATCCTCGGCCTTCTGTACTTGGGGATTGTCCACGAGGCCTGGATATTGAATGCTTTGTGCGATTAACACGCGGTACTATCGAAGTATATCTATTATTCGCCGACTGATTCCTGACTACATCGATCGTCGACAAGACTCGAGGCTGCGGACTCGCCGGCAACATATCCTGTTGAAAACGCCGCTTGCAGATTGTACCCACCGCTGGTCGCTGCCAGGTCCAGAACTTCCCCGCAGAAGTAGAGACCCGGCACCTTCCGTGACTCCATGGTCCGCGGATCGATCTCTTTCAATGAGACGCCCCCCCATGTGACCATGGCTTCTGACATGGGACGTGTCCCGCTGATCGTTAGCGGAAACGATTTGAAGAGTGTAATCAGCGTCCGTCGCTGTTCCGAAGTCACCTGATGGCACTGTGTTCCCTCCGGGATTCCTGACAGTCCCAGCACAACCTCGACCATTCTTCTTGGGATGTGATGGCTGATGAGGTTCTTTATCAACGATGCTCCCGATCTCTGAAACTCATTA
The DNA here is from genome assembly GCA_004525935.1 of Lentisphaerales bacterium. Lineage (GTDB taxonomy): Bacteria > Verrucomicrobiota > Kiritimatiellia > SPBP01 > SPBP01 > SPBP01. The sequence goes on from SPBP01000119.1 coordinate 6,157, forward strand.
CGTAGTTTCACGTCCAGTTCTGCCCGATCAGTATCAGGTTTCATGTCGATCTGCATTGAGACGGGCCCGGCGCCCAATTGACGTGCAATAGTTTCGCTATGATCCAGCGCCATAGGGCCCGATATACCAAAGTGAGTGAACAGCATGCTTCCGACGGCGGTCTTTCGCCACTTGCCGGCAACGAGATACCGTGCGGCAACACTGGTCAGCGTCAGTCCCATCAGAGCCTTTACAAAACCTTCCCGGGTCTCCAGTGGGACAAGACCTGGACCTACAGGTTCAATTGTGTGGCCCAGATCCCCGGCAAGCCGGAAACCGTCACCGGTCGAGCCGGTCTGCGGATATGACGCGCCGCCGGCTGCAATAAGTAATTTCATGGACGAAATCTGGCGTCCATCACGCAGGTTGATCAGCAGTGCGTCTGACCGAATGATGTCTCTGACATCGGAATTCAGCATAACCTCAACCCCCGCATGGCTGAGCCCATCCTTCAAGGCTTGAAGGATAGTGCCGGAAGAACCGCCATCCGGAAATACGCGTCCATGCCGTTCAGTTCTGAAAGTCACACCGCGCTCTTGAAAGAAGGACAACAGGTCTTCAGAGAAGAACCTGCCGAATGCATTCCTGAGAAACCTACCGTTGCTCCCGAACGCCAGGACAAAGTCGTCTACCGGCGCCGAGTTGGTCAAATTGCACCGGCCATTGCCGGTGAGCAGCATCTTTCGGCCGACGCTGTCGTTGCGGTCGAGTAGTGCTACAGATCCGGTAATCTCCGCAGCCCGGATAGCCGCCATCATGCCTGCCGGACCAGCGCCAAGAACACACACGTTGAATGAATGCAAGGATAACTCCCAACCTGAGCCGACAAGATACCTGCAAGTGACCTTGGCGCACAAGCTTCCGGAAGGCCTGCCATCCTAAATGCTAAAGGCCACACGATTCGTGTGGCCCAAAGCTCTTGCCGGATCGGTATGCCCTGCCAAGCCGGCTCGCAGCGGCCCGAGATTGAGTACTAGGTCCGCCTTCGCCGGTGTGCGGGCTACGGCGTGACAGCCTTCGCTCTCGATCCGCTCCGAGATAAGGCTGGTGGACGATAGAGGACTTGAACCTCCGACCCCCGCCATGTCAAGGCGATGCTCTAGCCAGCTGAGCTAATCGTCCACAATAAGAAACACGGACTATAAGTAACGGTGCTTTCGATGTCAACATTCCGGTTGCGTCTTCGTGGATCAGACTGCGTCATCAGGTTCTTGTGCAGGCGATTGAATGAGTTCTAGCTTCTTCAA
>SPBP01000247.1 GCA_004525935.1 Lentisphaerales bacterium
CTGGCCGCATCGACTGGAGTGGACTACATTGTTGCCGGAGTCCATGATATGGATGTGTCGGACGCCGTAACGCTGGGCAGGACGTGTCAGATTCCCGCGTACATCGTTGTCGGGCGTGAGGATGTTGATCGGGCTGCGGAGATCGTAGAACGCGGAATCTTCAGATTGAGTCTCGGGTGCGAGATTGTTGAGGGCCCAGATGTTACAGAGTCGGTAGCCGCATTTTCGCGGGTGCTCGGTAGAGACATCTAGTGTGATGTCCCACAGGGAGGGGATCTGAACCATGACAGATACTGGCAAGGTAGATATTGTTGTCGTCGGCTCTGTAGCACTCGATACCATCGAAACGCCTGTCGCAAAGAGGGAGAATCTGCTCGGTGGCTCGGTGAGCTACGCATGCGGCGCTGCTTCGTTCTTTGCCCGGCCGGGCATGGTCGGGGTGGCAGGTTCCGATTTTCCGGCTGAGCACATTCAGTGTTACCGGGATCTTGGCATTGACATTCGTGGGCTTCAGCAGGAAGAGGGGAAGACATTCCGATGGTCCGGCGTATACGAAGAAGATATGAACAATCGGCGCACGCTTTCAACCGAGCTCAACGTCTTTGCCGGGTTCAAGCCGAGCTTGCCCGCCGAATACCGGACTAGCCCCTACTTGTTCCTCGCCAACATAGCGCCCGAGCTGCAGCTGCATGTACTCGGCGAAGTCCAGAACGCACGGTTTGTCGTCGCCGATACGATGGACCTGTGGATTAACACCGCGCGGCCGGCGCTTGAAGAAGTCATGAAGCGCGTCGACATGATCGCAGTGAATGATTCTGAAGCGCGCCTGCTTACCGGCGAGAAGAACACCATTTCTGCAGCTCGCGCAATCCTGAAGATGGGTCCGAAGTATGTCGCCCTTAAGAAAGGTGAGCACGGCGCATTGCTGTTCCACGCGGGCGGCGTATTGATCATTCCCGCATATCCGGTCGAGGACGTGAGGGATCCGACCGGGGCCGGCGATGCGTTTGCAGGCGGATTCATCGGAGCACTCGCGCTCAGCGGCTCAACGGACCCCTCCGACATCGCCGAGGCAATGCTCCGGGGCAGTGTGCTCGCCTCGTTTGCCGTTGAGGCATTCAGCCTGGACCGTCTCAGGACCCTGACTAGAGCCGAACTAGACGCAAGAGTCGCCGAATTCAGGAAGATAATAGTCTGACGCAACCGGCCTCACTTAACACCATGGACACGCGAGAACAGAAAGTTCAGTCAGACGCAGAGACAGGAGCCCCGTTGGCCACCTCCTCTCTTGAGCTGCTTGCTGAAAACAATGGTGACTACGAATACCTCGATTCCGGAAACGGCCGACGGCTGGAACGGTTCGGACCCCATGTCCTGAGTCGTCCATCGACGGTCGCCCTCTGGGCCCCCGAACGACCCGGGCTCTGGGAAAAGGCCGACGGTACGTTCCACCGCAGTTCCGGCGGGAACGGACGATGGATATTTGCCGGGAAGGTGCCGAGATCATGGGAAATTCAGGCGGGCGGGTTCACCGTCGAAATCAAGCCAACCAGCTTCGGACATGTTGGGCTGTTTCATGAGCATTCCTGCCACTGGTCGTGGGTTCGTAGCCAGGTCGGCAAGTCTTGCAGTGTTCTTCACCTGTTCGGCTACACCGGGGCCATGAGTCTGCTCGCCGCAAGACACGGCGCCGAAGTGTGCCACGTGGATTCGGTGTCGGATGTAAATGAGTGGGCGCGCAGAAATGCCGTGCTGAGCGGATTGGAAGACGCAGCCATACGCTGGATCACCGACGATGCCGTCAAGTTCGTCGCTCGCGAGCTGCGGCGAAAACGACGATACGATGCCATCATTCTTGATCCGCCGACCTACGGGAACGGCCCCAAAGGCGAGAAATGGATTCTCGAGAAACACCTCGCCGAACTGCTCGCGATGTTGCTTCAACTCATGTCCGATAAGCCCCGATTCCTGCTGCTCACATGTCATACCGCCGGTCTTTCCGCTCCCGTAATGCGGAATATGCTTCTACCATGGATGGCACAGTATTCCGGCGTGCTTGAGTCCGGGGCCATGCTTCTCGGGAATGCCAACGTGAAATCCGTTCTGCCCGCCGGGTTCTTTGCCAGGTGGGCAGGGAAGCCGGTCTGATGCAGTGATTGCCGGAGACGGAATATCGTGAGAAAGATTGAAACCCACCTCGAACAGCCTGAGTTCCTGCCCACCGATCGCAAGGCCATGGAGGTGCTCGGCTGGGACCAGCTCGATATTCTGCTGGTTTCGGGCGACGCTTATGTCGATCACCCGTCATTCGGCACCGCGCTGCTCGGACGCTGGCTGGTCCATCATGGGTTCAGGGTCGGCATTGTGGCCCAGCCTGTATGGGACAGTGTAGATGCCGTCTCCGCAATGGGCCGTCCCCGGCTCTTCGCCGGGGTTACCGCCGGTGCGCTGGATTCAATGCTCGCACACTACACCGCGTTCAGGAAGAAGCGGCATGACGATTCCTACACGCCGGGAGGCAAGGCCGGGGCAAGACCCAATCGGGCAACAATCGTCTACACCGGGCTTGTGCGCCGTGCGTTTTCGCGGCTTCCAGTTGTTATAGGCGGAGTCGAAGCATCAATGCGCCGTGCCACGCACTACGATTTCTGGACCGATAAGATACGACGGTCAATTCTTCTCGACAGCAAGGCCAACCTGCTCATCTATGGCATGGCCGAATTGGCGCTGCTTGAACTCGCACGACGGCTTGATGCAGCCGACACGAACGGCGCAGCCGCCACTGAGCAGGGAATCAATGCAGCCCTCATCGGAATCCCGGGCTCCGTCTTCGCCGGCGCCCCCGAAGCCAACATTCCCCCGAAGGCTCAAGTCTGTCACCTTCCGGCTCACGAAGAAATACTCGCCAATAGCCAGGACCTTATGGCCGCCACGCTGCTGCTCGAAAAACAGGTCCATCATGGCGCCACGTGGGCTGTTCAATCGGTCGGCGATCGCACCGTCATCCTTTCGCCACCCGCCCGCCCGTTGACCGAGCCCGAGATGGGCGTGCTGTACGGCCTTCCTTTTGCACGTACCGAGCATCCGTCATACCGGAAGCCCGTACCGGCATGTGACATGATACGTTTCAGCATCACCACACACAGGGGCTGCGGCGGGGGCTGTTCGTTCTGTTCTATTGCCCTGCACCAGGGCAGGCACATAGTGTCACGCGACAGTGCATCAATAGCCGCCGAGGTTCGGGAAATGGTGCGCCACAGGGAATGGAAAGGCAGCCTGAGCGATATTGGTGGACCAACAGCCAACATGTGGGGTGCCGTGTGCCTGCGTAAGGGGAGGGCATGCGTGCGGCCAAGCTGCCTGCACCCTGATATCTGCGCCAGCTTTCATGTCGATCAGCGAAAGATTGCCGGGCTATTACGCCGCATTTTCAGGCATCCGGGCGTTCGTCATTTCCGGGTCGCCAGCGGGGTAAGACACGACCTTGCGCTTACCGAGCCCGAGTATGTCCGAGCACTTACCCGTGAATTCACTGGTGGCCAGCTCAAGCTCGCGCCGGAACACAGGAGTTCGTCCGTGCTCAATTTGATGAGGAAACCCGACTTCGCCCGGTTTGAGGAATTTGTCAAGCTTTTCAATCGATCATCGGATGCCTCGGGCAAGAAGCAATTCATACTTCCATATCTCATAAGCGCGTTCCCCGGCTGCACTGACGATCACATGCGGGAACTTGCCGCATGGTTGAAAACGCGGCACTGGGAACCCAGGCAGGTGCAGTGCTTTGTTCCCGTTCCGGGCACCGTCGCCACCGCAATGTATTTCACCGGGCAAGATCCCAAGGGCCATCCGATTCACGTCGCCAGGACTGATGCAGAACGGCTGCGCCAGCATGGGATTCTGCTCGGCCATAAGACCGGTCGTACACGTAAAACCTGAGCCGCCCCGGGATCTGCACGATCGACCAGAAGAACGCCCCGGTGCTTCTTCCCGCCGGGGGGCGGGCCTTGCCGGTCGGGATATCAGGTTCCGATCCGCTTCACGTATACCACCTTGTCGTCGCCCTGCGCGTAGAAATCGCGAACCCGTGCCGCTTCGCTGTAGCCGTGTCGCGCATAGAACCGTTGTGCAAGGTGATACAGTGCCTGACCGGATGTCTCCACCACGATCATGCGACCTCCCTGCAGGCTCATCTGCTTTTCAGCGTATTCAATTAACGCCGTTCCAGTGCCCTTCTTCTGATGGGCTCGGTCGACCGCGATCCAGTAAAGATCGTATGTACCCACCGTGCAGGGCGTACGACCCCAGCATACCCAGCCAACGGGATGCCCGTCCTTTACCATCACGTACGAACGGTAGTGCAGCCCGGCTCCCTGTTTCAGCGACTCGCCGAGCACTTCCTCTGCCACCGACAGTTCGCCCGGCCTGAAAGAGGCTGTGTCCTTCAGA
>SPBP01000309.1 GCA_004525935.1 Lentisphaerales bacterium
CCCGGCACACTCCGTCCCCGTCAATTATGCAGCACTTTCAATCAAACGGGGTACAGCACTACGTTCAGTATGTACTGAACATATCTGAAACTACCCATTCCGTCAAGGGCCTTTTACAGGCAAGAATACGGGGGGGAAACAGGCCAAAACAGGACCGTACTTCGCCAACCTCCTTCGCCGAGGCTTCGGAGGTCGAGAGGCTACGTAGGGCAGGCAGCTGACTGAACTCATTACAGAAGATCGCACTTGTCCGCCTATATTTGGAGGAAAGAACGCGAAGAAAACCGCCTCCGACGGCGCGGAATCCACGCCTTGTCCCTTCAGACCATGAGGTAGTTCCCGGCTTGCCGGAAATGCCTGACAGGATTAGAACAATCCTGCCGGCCCATCCCTGAAGCTCTCTGCAAATCCCGCCATTCTTCTACCCCCTTACTCCCACACTCCCATACTTCCCTGCTCCCCCGCCTACTTAAGCAACACCTTCCCCATATCCGTGGTCTCCGTGTAATCCGTGGTCAGTAGTTCGATTGATGAATTTCATGGCTGACCGCTATTATGCTGCGCGACATAATGTCGGCACACATAATCATTTTGCTGGATATGATTACGTCAGACATACAGTTACAGAATCACAAGGAATCGTCACATGCTCATAACTCTGACGAAGCAAATTGAGGCGCCCGATACATGCAAGAGCGATCAATGGCGATGCGTTTACGACAATGTCCATCACGAACCGACTTCCGCAAGCTGATCAAGAATCACCGTAACGGGAATCCGCGTCCCCGCGATAACAGGTTTTCCGTTGCACATCAGGGGATTGATCTCTATCGCACCACTTTGCATTGCCACAAACTCCTCTCATGCGCTCATCTGCCACGTGTCGGGATCCGTATCGCCTCCAAAACGGAAAGATAGTTCGCGGCAATCTTGAGGAGTTCCGCCGGATTTCGCAGCCGATGTATCTCGTCAAGAGCCAGAACTTTTCCAATATTTTCTTGTTACCATATGCAATCATGTCTGCATATAGTGCCACTATATGCAAGCGCCTCTTGTCTCTCTCTTGCCGTTATCCCCGCCACGGGCGGGCTCTGGTGCTGGGCTCCATTCGTGTCAATTCGTGTATAGAATTTCTTCTTGCGCCTTTTTGTGCCTCTTTCCACCAGAGGCGGACAAGTGTGGCTATCTTCTTTCTTTGCGACCTTTGCGGTCTTCTGTAATGAGTTGTCCCGTTGTCCTCTGCTCTCCCTCCCTCATCCTTCCGCCTTCAGCCTTCATCCTTCTCTTCTATCCATCCTCTATCCTCGACCCCAGCAACCAGGCGGCTGCATGTTGCCATCGCAGGGGATCCGGCAAGCCGGGCGGCGGGAAGGGATCCAGGGTGACCAACAAGGGAATGGCGTCCGGGAAAGCAGCTGCGGCTTCTTGAAGCGCGCGTATCTCACGTTGCAGTGTTTTCGAGGAGCCGGCATCTGCGCAAACCTGCAGAAGCCATGTTGAACCGTCCGGTAATCGGGCATGAAAATCCACTTCGCGTCCGGCGGCCGTGCGTACATACGCGACTTCCGCATCCCTTCGGTCCAATTCCAGCATGACGGCGGTTTCAAGAGCATGTCCTATGTTGGCGCGGCCCGCTCGTTCGTAGATCGGAATGAGTCCGGTATCCGCCGGATACGCCTTGCGCGGATTGACCATGCGTTGCCGCTCGGAGGAGGTATAAATGGTGATCGTGCGGATAATCAGGGCGTCCTGCAAGTGGCCCAGGTAGGCATGCACGGTGTCCTTGCTCACGGGTATCCCCTGGGATTTGAGCGCATCGTGAAACTTCTGCACGCTGAAGTTCGCGGCGGGATTGCCCAGCAAGTGCTGAAGCATCCAACGCAACACCGTGGGATTGGATACGGCATGGCGTTCGATTACGTCACGCAGAAGCGCTACGTCCACATAACTGCGCAACAGCGCCGGTCGGTCCCGATCGGGGATCCCTTGCGCCTCGGGAAAACCACCGGCGACGAGGTACTCGCGCAGCCGCTTTTCGATGGATGAGCGGCCCGCCTTCGGCAACCGCTCCCAGGGTTTGTCCGGCTCAGCCTGCTGGTGTCGCAGGGCCTCGCGAAACCCGAAAGGATGTACCCTCGCTTCCAGCGCCCGTCCGCGCATGCTGGTGGCTACTTCACGACTGAGCAGACGCGCGGATGAGCCCGAGATGAAGAGGTCTATGCGTTCTGTGTCCAGCAGGCGACGCACAAACGTCTCCCAGCCCGGAACGGTCTGCATTTCGTCGAGAAAGAATGTTACGCTCCGGCTGTCGCGGAATGCAGGATGTAACCCGTAATACATCTCCGGCAGCCACTGAAGGTCGCCCACTTTCAGACCCGCCAGGCGTTCATCCTCGAAGTTGAAGTACAGTAACGCTTCGCGGGGCGTGCCGGCGGCGAGGCGATCAGTAAGACATTGCCAGAGGAATGTGGTCTTCCCGACTCGCCGCATGCCGATCACGGCCATCACTTTGCCAGGAACAGCCGGAAGACGGATATCCCGACGGGTGAATGGCACAACTTCCATCGATAGCCCGTCCACTATCTTCCGGCTGATAACTTCTCTCAGTTCTCCGTCCATAAAGTACAACTTTATGCTTTGTTATCCTTCTGACAAGGACAATCGTACATCAATATCGCCCATGGCTTCAAGAACGCAAGTGCTCTGGTTCTCTTTCACCATGGACTTTGTCTCGCGCCTCGCCCTACCAACCGACAAGAGACCAATAGGTAGGGCGAACCGTCCCGGTGAGCCGACACAGCGTTTCCCAAATCGGCCTTAAGTAAGCGGCATTCACGGCTAAACCGTTCTGATACACATCCAGATCCCTGAAAGTCTCTGCAAATCCCGCCATGTGTCTTCTACTCCCCTAGTCTTGAACTCCGATACTCCGACACTCCGATACTCCCACACAGGCAGTTTCCCTCATCATTCATCTATCCTCTCTTCGTCGCGAGCTTTGTCGCAAACTTTGTCGACCAGCTCCTGGTCCTTACCAACCTTCTGTAATGAGTTCTGCAGTTTCTATCTTCTATCCTCTATCAGCTCCCACTGACCCCGGACACCGACAAAGCTCACGACAAAGCTCACGACAAAGTTTCCCTTCAGCCATCCTCTATCTTCTATCAGTTCCCCTTCCGCCGTCATCCCTCATCCCTCATCCTTCGTAGAAACACTCCGTCCCCGTCAATTATGCAGCACTTTCAATCAAACGGGGTACAGCACTACGTTCAGTATGTACTGAACATACCACAGACCACGAGGTAGAGTCAACTCCCTTTCTCGCGCAGAGCCACAGAGAACGCAGAGAAATACGATCACGTTCTTGAGCCCCAAAACCAGCGGGAATCTGCCTAGAAACTGTGTAACTCCCAAAATACATGCGGAATTACCTTCATAACTCCATAATGTAAGGCAAATCGGAGTTATGGA
>SPBP01000462.1 GCA_004525935.1 Lentisphaerales bacterium
ACAGGTTGGTGTCTACACTTCATCGTACACTTAGTCCCACACTTACTTGGTTACACTTAAACGCCCTTCTTGATCGTAAGTGCCCGTAGATCAGCGACTAAGCAGTTCGATTAAGCGTAATCAACTAAGCGTGGCGACTAAGATTGCGATGAAGTGTTGGCTTAAGTGTCAAGATGCCCATCATTCCCAATTCTCCTTTCCGGGGTTACGTCTTTGCGTCCAGGCCTCAACATTTGAACGATACTCATCGGTATCATCCATCCCCTCCTTCTCCATCGGGGAACTCGATTTGTCTGTACGCCTCGTACATCGCGACAGATGCGGCGTTGGCCAGGTTCATGCTGCGAGCATGCTGTCCAGGCATCGGAATACGAACGAGCTGTTCCCTGTAATCCTGATAGAATGAAGTCGGGAAGCCCCTGGTCTCGCTGCCGAAAACAAGGTAGACACCCGGCTGGAAGCTGACATCGAAAATGGTCCTTTCACCACGCGTGCTCAGGTATAGCCGGACATTATGCCCCGTCTGCATACTGAATGATTCCCACGACTCATACACCTGCAGGTCCAGGTGTTCCCAGTAGTCAAGACCGGCCCTCTTTACGTCGACGTCGTCAATATGAAATCCCAACGGACGAATCAGGTGCAATGTGGCATCAAGCCCCACGCATAACCGGCCTATGGCACCGGTATTATGGGGTATTTCGGGCTCGACCAGTACAACGTTGATATTGGTCATCTTCCCCCCCCCGGGGGGTTCACCACCTTAATCAAATCACCACCTTAATCAAAACCTGCGGCGAAGTGTATCCTCCTGATGGTCCAATGGCCAGAACTTCGTTGAACTGCAAGTAATCTAGTGCGCCCTGCTGTAATACCGTGGCGCGCATTGTGACAGCCAACGATCAATGCACCCACCAAGGATAACTTCCAGGGCCGGGAGCAATGGTGATCTGCTTGCGATGCCATTTGCTAATGATCACATCATTGCGGTTTTCGGCTGGCGAGACCGGGTTACGCAGCGCGTACCGCACCCCTTTTTGTTTCGACCGCAGCAGTGTTCATTACGTGGTGCGCCAACAGATACATTTGGGAGGCTATATATCGTGATGACGGTTCCTACGCTTTGCATGGTATCCTTTCTGTTCCTTGCACGGGTCCTCGTTCTTAAGGCCGAGAACAATGATCTGAAAGAGGAGGTTGAAACACTCGAGTCCCGTGCCGACCATAACGCTCCTGCGGACGCCGTCGGGATCGTGTCGAATGCCGACTTCCGCGGACATGGTGGTGCAAACGAACACAAGCGACAAGCAATGCATATAATTCGTAACAAGTGAATCAAATCGCGAAGCAAAGAATCTGAGGACAGACGGGGAGAACATCGTCATGATAAAGGATCTTCTGAAAAACACCAGGGCATGTCGACGTTTCAAGGAAGAGGTGCCGATATCACATGCCACATTGAGGGAACTGGTCGACCTGGCAAGAATTTCAGCATCTTCGGGAAACCTGCAGCCTCTGAAATACATTCTCTCGTGGGAATCGGCAAAGAACTCACTGATCTTCCCATCACTGGAATGGGCAGGCTACCTGACTGACTGGCCCGGCCCTGAGAAAGGCGAACGCCCTGCAGGCTACATCATCATCCTGGGCGACACAACAATCACCCAGTCATTCGGCTGCGACCACGGTATCGCGGCTCAAAGCATCATGCTCGGTGCAAGGGGGAATGGGCTGGGCGGCTGCATCCTGGGAGCAGTTCGCAGGAAGGAGCTGATGCGAACTCTGAAGATACCGGCATGCTACAATATTCTTCTCGTTCTCGCGCTCGGTGCGCCAAAGGAAACCATCGTGCTTGAAGAAGCCGGGCTCGGTTCCCAGATCAATTACTGGCGCGACAGAGACAGCGTGCACCACGTACCTAAACGTTCACTGTCCGAGATTATCCTGGAAATATAGACCGCGAGCGCGTTGCATGCTATAGCGCAGAGAGTTTCTGTTTGAGATCTGTCAACTCTTCTCGAACCCGTTTGAGCTCAGCGCGATTGTGCCGGAGGTGCCAACTTCCCACAGATTTCGACAACCTATCGGCGACTTCGGCCTCTTCCTTCTCCTTTTCTGCAATTACTTTCGCCAGTCGCTCCTTTTCGGCCTTAACTTTCTCGACATTTGCCGCAGCAAGATCGGATTCTGCCGACTCAAGTTCAGC
>SPBP01000102.1 GCA_004525935.1 Lentisphaerales bacterium
CCAGCACATCTGCTTCAGAATCTACCCGAAATGCCGCGTCACACCGGATTCTTCTCCTGAACTCTGAACACTTACAACGTCGCCACCCCACAGAACTTTCGTAAACTTGTTTGACTCATCTACTCAAAGAAACGTAGCTTACGGAGCTAAAGGGACCAGGTGCTCATGGCGTCGTTGCATCACGAAGATAACGGAAGTAGTCGGAGTCCGTGCTGAGAATCAGTGTGACTTTCCCGCCTAACGATTGAGCATAACTCTCGAGAGATCGGTAAAACGCGTAAAACTCAGGATCTACACTGTAGACCTGGTTGTAGATCCGGGTCGCTTCTGCATCAGCATCGCCCCGTATGATTTCTTCCTGCCGATGAGCGTTGGAAAGGACTTCCGCCAGTTCTTTTCTTGTCTGCCCGAGAATCTCTGCGCTCTGCCCCTGCCCCTCAGCGCGAAACCGTTCTGCAATGCGCTGACGTTCGGATATCATACGGTTAAACACCTGTTTCTGAACTGACGGAATGTAATTAATGCGCTTGATGCGCACATCCTTCAGCTCAATCCCATAGTTCGGCATTTCTTTTCTGGCTTCGTTCAGGATGGCTCGCGTCAATTCCTTCCGCCCGACTTTGACTTCCTTCAGAAGAACCAGTTCAGCTTCCTCGTCCGACGCGAAGAGCAGTTCCGTGTCCTTTGGCTCAATCTTCCAGTCCTTGGACCGTACGATCTCCACCAGTTCACTACCCGATATGCTGTCACGCACGACAGAATCGATAATATCGTCCAACCGCGACTGGGCGCCGGTCTGATCCCGGACACTTTTGAGGAAGAGTAGTGGATCAGATATGCGCCAGCGCGCCGTTGTATCAACCGTTATAAACTCTCTTCCAAGGGTCGGGATCTGCCTGGGGTCACCGTCCCACACGAGTAAGCGTTTATCGTAACGACGCACCTCCTGGATAAAGGGAATCTTGAAGTGCAAGCCGGGCGTGGTAACGGCACTTCCTACGGGGGCGCCGAACTGCACGATGACCGCTTGTTCTGTTTCATCAAGCATGTAAACCGAAGCGATCACGACGATCACAAGCACAAGAACGAGCGCCGCCACCCCGGTCGCAAGGATACTTAGTCTCTGTAGTTTCGTTCTCATCGTCCGACCCTCTCCTTCTCTTCGGAGCCAGTGGCATCCTTATCCAGATTCAGGAGTGGAATCGGCGCCATCCCGCCATCTTCAACCACATATACTTTCTGAACTCGCGACATCACCTCATCCATCGTCTCAATGTAGAGCCGTTGCCGTGTAACTTCCGGCGCCTGACTGTATTCTGTCTGGATTGCTTTGAATCGGCTTGCTTCCCCCTTGGCCAGGTTGATGCGCTCGGCAGCATAGCCCTGGGCTTCGGCAATGATCTGCTGCGCTTCGCCCTGCGCTTTCGGTAGTTCCTGATTGCGCCGTTTCTCTGCCTCGTTGATCAAACGTTCCTTTTCCTGCTGAGCCTCATTCACTTCGTTAAAGGCCGGCTTGACCTCATCGGGCGGTGTAACGCCCTGTAGCTTTATAGTGGAGACATGCACGCCCATATCATATGAATCGAGAATCGCCTGCATCTCATCGCGAGCCAGTGCCGCGACCTCAACGCGTGCCTCCGTCAGCACATCACTACCGAGTCGGTTACCAACGATGCGACGCATTACTGCCTCTGAAATATCGCGGATACTCGCACGCTGGTCCTTTACCTGATGCAAAAACTTGTCGGGATCCTTGATGCGATATTGCACGACCCATTCCACATTAATAACGTTCAAATCACCAGTCAGCATCAGCGATTCGTCCTGGTGTTGCGTGCCCCTGACATACTGCGTTCGCTGACCGGCCTTCTCAGTGCGGAAGCCGAACTCCTCCTTGAGAACACGCTCGGTTGGCACAACGTAGACCCGATCAATCATGAACGGCAACTTGAACTGCAGGCCGGGCTCGCGGATTGACACTACCCGCCCGAAGCGTTTGACGACGCCCTTCTCTTCAGGTTGCACCGTATAGATCGAAGTGACAGCCGTGAACACGAGAAGGAGGACAGGCAGCCCCAGTAACAGCAGCGGCTTCAGCTTTTCAGGGTTGAGCCGTATAGTAATATTCTCAAAAGGATCTTTATCGAACAGCTCTGACATATATCAGGTCACCTGTTTTCGTCCTGATGGCTCAGGAACGTCTTGCTTCCTGTCAATCTCGATCGATTGACGACGCAAACTGTTGCGACAGTATGGAAGAGGAAGCACTGACTCAAGCTAGGACTCCGTATCTTTCCCGCAGACAAATCCGCAATGCGTTCGCAAGGTGTCACAGGGACATCCATCCGACGAACAAGCTTGCACGGGCTCTGAGGCAGAGCAGACCTACGGCATGCAAAAGGTAATCGATGGGAGAATGCTTGAAAGCGAGCTCAGGCTGAGCTATTCCAACTCAGCCTGAGCCCCTATGTATTCTTAGACGACCTTTACGGATTTGGCGCAGGGCCCTTTTTTGCCTTCGCCAACTTCGAATTCTACGGTATCACCCTCTTGGAGGACGGCGCCGCTGATGTCGTTCGCGTGCACAAAAAGGTCGCTACCGCTATCCTGTTCGATAAACCCGTAGCCCTTGTCTGCGTTGAACCATTTCACTTTACCCTGTGGCATTATTCTTCTCCTCTTTCTCTCTCTTCAGCTAATCCGAGTGATTGCTCGGGTGTTCTTGGATTGATCGGCTTCGCCGAAGAGATGACTAGTTACCGAGCACGTTTTTAGAATGTGACATATGTAGCGAGGCTTCGCGCTCAAGGAGGGGATCCTACTGCCAACTTGGGAGAAGCTGTAAATGAATCTGGAGGAAGGTATAACGTCCTCGTTCAGAAAGCAATACCTTTAATTTAGGCTATTGAGGCCCATTAGACGACGATCGGCGACACCCGCCCGCTGTCAGACTTGTCGGATATAGCAGGCGTACAGACGTAGATCCAATAGTGAAGAAAGGCACAGAAGCCGTTATCCGTCCTCTTGAAGACAGCCTCTGATAGAAGGGGTTTCTGGGACAATTGGTCACTTATACGCAGGATTTCCGTCGGGCTGAGATCATATCGTTGCATGAGTTCCTCATTCGTCAGCGACAAGGGCAGGCCCGGCAGCACCTCAAGCACCTGCCATTCCTCATCTCTCAGGCACTCGCGGAGGAAATCGACCGTTGGGTACCACTTCGGGGTTCGCATGATCTGGTAGAGCTCGTTCAAGCAGTCTGCATCCTGTTGGTGACGGAATGATGCTGTTTGGTGCACGAACACCTCCCCGGGCCGTGTCTGGGTGCGAAGGTTCCGAAGCGCCCGGCGCAGACCATATTTTCCTAAATAGTGCAAAACAGAGCGCATCATAAACAGGAAGTGTCCCTCTTCATGTCCTACATCGTGTCGTGAGAATGAGTCCACGGAACCACGAACACAAGAGAGTCCTGCTCTTCTCGCGGCCCCAAGCTGGATGTCCGAAGCTTCAAGGTTTACAAGAGAGACTCCGGGGTCGACGCCCTCCGCGCGGAGCAGAGAGAGCAGGGATCCTGTGCCACCACCCAGATCAACAATCGTGTCCACCCTCGACTTGTCCGCAATCTCCTGGACCTTCCGGATGAGCGGGGCCGCTACGACCGGATCGCTGAAATACCCTCCGTGCAGTGTGCTCCAGTGCTCTCCGTGAACACTTTCTTCTCTCTTGATTTGTTCATTCATCAGGGAGTCTCTGGCGCAACGTCACGGCTGAGCTTCGGCGCGGTTAGCGGCGTAAACTCCAGTCGCCTTGTCAGTAGTCCTGTCGTTGTCTCCGGTGCGCCCCTCCGGGTACGCCCGCTCCGATCTCGCCTGGCCGAATGGCGACTCTCCCCTTCATCGCGAGCCCTGTCGCGAACTTTGTCGACAAAGCTTACGACAAAGCTCCCGACAAAGATGGAAGGATCGCCTTGGCTCTCCTATTTCTGCGCTTTCTGCATCGTGGTAGGACTGGCGGTTGCCCGCCAGCCCCTCTCAGATCCCGGCGTGCGATATTACCGCACCGGGCTCCTCAGTTACACTCGCTTCCGTATTCAGTAAAGACACACCATCCCGGGCTTGCGTCGGCTTGGCCGTTCATTGATGACTGGGGTCACTAATCCATGCCACTCCACCTTCGCATTGAAGCGCTCCCAACTCATGCGCGCACGCTCTCTGCGTCGGCATAGCCACTTATACATCATCCGAACTACCTCATTGTGGAACTGCCAGAGGCTGCGGCTATTACCGATGACTCCATAGCAGTTGAAGTACCCCCGAAGTTTGCTGTTCAGCTTACGGAATAGTTCTCCAGTTCCCAGACCCCTCCTGTCTTCCACTCGCCCATCATAACGCCCCATAGAAAATCCAAAACCGCGCACCCTTGGTCCGCGGCTTAGTCCAATCCTTATCTCGTTCGCTAGGCATTATAGACAGACTTATCACGCACGATACAGCCTACGTGTTTGCCATCACGAAGAAGTCGGCTGCACCCTGAACAGGCAACACAGCATGCATTCCTGGAAAAGGTGTTCGTCTCAAGAATATCGCGAACCGAATCCGGATAGGCGATGCCGTTGCGTCCCTGCCCGATAAGTTGAGTTGCCCTGCTTTCGACCAACCCGGCCGCAACTTGAGGAAATGCGGCCTCAACCCATGCGAGCGCAGCGTTCACAACGGGGATACCGGGTATCGCGGCCTGCACCTGACCAGTCAGGTCGCAGAACCTCTTGATGCCTACAAGAGGATGCTCCGTTTGCCCGGTTGCTGATGGTCTGCCAAAGTGAGGGTCGAAGCGAGGGTAGCCCATGCTGACGCCCAGGAGAGCTACGTTCATAGCGCCCAGCTGTTTGACAAGCCGTATCGGTTCTTCAAGGTCCGGGACTTCGGGATTGGTGTTTGAGACGCCGAATCCGTAAGGATATCTCATCCCGTCAAAGATGTTCAGCCTGACAGTGACCAGCAGAGAAGGACACTGTTTATGGATGGCGGTAATAACGTCCTTGAGGAAGCGGGTCCGGTGCTCGTAACTACCTCCATATTTGCCTTTACGTTCGTGGGCGCCCAGCAGACTCGACACAAGGTAGCCGTGACATGCCTTCACGTCCACGCCGTCAAACCCCGCCTGTTGGGCAAGTACTGCAGCTTCAACATAGGAGTTGACTAATTCGTCGAGAAAACGGTCTGTTGCGAGAGGATAATCGTCAGGCAGGTTCTCGGCTTCATCCAGTTCCGGGCAATGGCGGACCATTACCGGTTTTGGTTCGCCACCAGGTTTGCTGTATCTTCCTGAGTGTGTAAGTTGGAGAATACAGATAATATCCTGGCTCGCCGCATTACGCATGCGATCGACCAGTTCCTTGTACATTGCGAGATTTGATTTCTGAAGAAAGAAAGCGTTGGCTTTGGAGCGACCTCCGTGAGCGACGGCGCATGCCTCAAGCCAGATGATGCCAGCACCGCCCGCTGCCATGCGTTCGTAGCGTCTGAATGTCAGGCCGGTTGGTGACCCGTCCATATCACAGTCAGCACCTTCCATCGGCAAGGCGACGAATCTGTTGGGCGATATGCGGTTACCGACGTCTACTGTTTCGCCAAGTATGGAGGTGTTCTCGGTGATCGGCAAAGAAATACCGAGACCCTCGAGCATCTCTCGCAATTCATTGATGGACGCAGGTCCTCTCATATAGTCTCGCGCCACCTGCAGCCAGCCGCTTATCAGCATCAGCACCCGTGGGTCGCTGATGCGTCGGCGTACCAGCTTCAGCAATATGTTATGGTCAACGTTCTCGAAGAATCCCCGGATGTCACAATCGACGATCTCTGTCTGCTCAAAGATCGGCTCGATTACCAGCTTGCAGGCCATCTGGACCACGCGATCGCAAATCACGGGTATTCCGAGCGGGCGCTTGTCCGGTTTGCCGGCATTGGCCTTCCCCACAATCGTAGAGGGTCGGCGAGTAGCCCGCACTACCAGCTTTATTCCTCAACCGGCCTCTCCCAGCTATTCCAGATCGGTGTCAAGTTACGGGGCTGCATCATTCGTCTTCGTACTACGGCCTGCAGGTTTGGCCGGCATCCCTGACTGGGTACCGCCAGCATGTATAGCATGCCAGCCTGTCGCGACACCGTGTCGGGGCAAGTTCCGCCCGGTTGTTACCTCCCGTACGCGCCCCCAGCCTACATACCCAAAAGGGCTATTGGTATGATGAACTCCTTTCAGTTCACAAGTTGACGGTTTCGGTTCCTCATTCACGATTCGGCTCACAGTCAATCTGAAGGCGCGCCTTCAGATTGTACTTGCAGTCGGTTGTTAGCAGGTGCCTACGGTTTGAAAGACTTGAGCTTCAATTCTTTGATAGGATTGAAATGCTTGGCATTGCTTGAGCACAGCATAATGTTGTGCTCGGTGGCGGTGGCACCTACGATTGCATCACCTACTCTCAATCCATGAGACAAAGAATACTCCTCAATATAGATTGCTGCTCGGTGTCCGATGTTTTCTGAAAGAGGAATCACACGAAAACCAAAGTCCTTCAGAAATGATTTTGTGCAATCATGCTGCTTCTTGTCTTGTGCACATTGCATGAGTTCCATGTAAGACTGCACAGAAAGAAGACGTTCGTCTTCTTTCTCAATCAATCGAGCGGCTTTGATATTGCCTCTTTGTGTCCAAATGAAGATATCTGTGTCAAAGAGCATTGAATCGTCCTCCGCGCAGTCGAGTCATCTGCTCCTCTACGGCTCCGTCTGTGTTTCTCATATTGAAAAAGGCGTGTTCTATAATCTTCTTTGATGCTACCTGGTCTCGTGATGAGATAACGCCTTTGACTTTGCCATGGTACAGAATAGTTACATCCTCATTGCGATCCAGCGCTTTCAGGACATCGTTCATCTTGTATCTTAAATCAATTACTGATGCATTCATAATACCCTCCAATATGTATATGGTGACTATACATAAAGCAGGACGTCTTGTCAAACCTGCTAACGTACCATCTCATGCGATCAAACCCGCAGGGTTTGAGTCGCATGCAGAGGTTGGTTCGGCAATTTACTCTCCATGGGGGGCTTGTTCTCAACCCTTCTCTATTGGTTTAGACTCCGGCGTGGCGCGCCATATCCGATAACGCACTTCAACACCTTCAGGAACGTAGACCACGACAGGCAAAAGACTGTTGTATCGAATGAGATATGGTTCACCGCCAATCGTGATGAACCGTGGCACCTTCGGCGCGTTCGGGTCTGTCAACGATTCTGCCCCATCACAGGGCTAATCAATGCTATGTCAACAACTTGCAGCAGAACCGCCGATCTCCCCCCTTTTTCAATATCCAATATCCAACGACTCAGATCATGCGTTGACAATGGCGCGCCATTTTCAATCGCATCGATCTGTTGGTTGGCCTTGTATCTCCTTTGCGAAGTCGGCAGGAGGGTGAATTCTGATGCCCCTCCACTGACCTAGGTCGAGCAGATGTGAATCTCCAGAGACAATTACGTCTGCATCGGCGGCAGAGGCACACTCAAGAATCATGTTGTCATCGGGATCTGCATCGACGACCCGGATTCTCGCCTTTGGCGTCACAATCCGGCACAGTTCATGAAGTTCTCCAATGAGCGCGAGGGCTTGATTTGAGGACAGTCCGAACTTTGGTCTCAGAAGGACGTCGCGAATCTCATCCAGAATGGGCAACGAGATGAAACACTGCAAAGAGCCGGTGATAGCATGTTCAAGAAGGCGGGCCGGAGGGCCGCCGAAAAGGAAGCCAGAGATAATGACATTCGAATCCAGAACCATTCGCAGGGAACTCATTGACGAGAAGCCTTGCTTCTGCGATACGCTTTGATTTCTCTGGAAACGTCCTCTGGACTCAGCCCCTTTCTGTCCGCAGTCTGTCGCCCCATGGCAAACACGTCCGCCCAGCGCTGCTTTCGCTGGATGTACGCCCTGGCGGCTTCGCGCAACAACTCAGAGCGACTCCGCGACTCGGCCTGTGCGGTCTTGTCAATCTCGCGAAGCAGGTTCCTCTGAAAAGCTATGTTGACGGTGGTTGTACTCATCTATCCCTCACTTTCTGACGTCAATATACAATGATTGTATATAGCTGTCAAGAAGGCCAACGCCGCCGTTGAGGCGCGCTGTAAAGCGTCGTCTGGTGCCGGCTGGTTGGCCGGACTTTTCCTTCTCCCATGGCTGCATGCCGATTCCCTTGATGCGGGCATTCCTGTCCGGCAGGGTGGGCAACGGAAACTCCATCGACTTC
>SPBP01000372.1 GCA_004525935.1 Lentisphaerales bacterium
CTGGCTAAGGCGGAGAAGAAGACGAAGTCGGCGCTGCAGAAGCAGGCCGATAGCCATTTCAATATGGCGGTGCTGTATGTGAGGACGGGACTGCATAAGGAAGCGGAGAAGGAGTTCCTGGATATTTTGAGGTTGGATTCGTCGGCGGCGGATGTGCATTACAACCTGGCGATTTTGTACGACCGGTATCTGAAGGATAAGCGTAGTGCAGTGAAGCATTACAAGAAGTACCTTGCAATCTCTCCGTACTCCGCGGACGCGAAGCAGGTCAGACTCTGGCTGATGGAAGCGGAGATGGAGATCTTCTAGCTGCGCTGTGTTGGTCTGCGCGTGGGTCCTGGTTGTTGGCCTTGTGGTACTGTGGCTGTGGGCTTGCACGAAGGTTGCATTGCGGATTTGGTGCGAAAGCCGACGGGGCCATCGCACATCATCCGCTGTGTTCTCGCGGGTCGTGCGTATGCCAATACAGCCCGACCCGCGACGCCTTGCGGCTGATGCACGCTGACCCCATCGTTTTCGCAGCCCGTCAGCTGACGGGCGGCCAAATCCGCAATGCGTTGCCACCCGGCCAGGTTATCTCCCTACGGATCGGCCGGAGAACTTCCTTGGCCTGATGGGACAGGATGTGGGCGAATGCGCCCGCCTGCAGCGCCTGTGGCGAAGCCACTGCGGGCAGGGTCCTCGGAAGTCGGACTCACAGCTTTGTCCTGAAGGATACTGCGCTAATCGTCCTCGTCCTCAGTGAGCGGAGCGAACGGTCCTCGTCCTTCGTCCTCGAGTCGAGAAGCTGGAACGAAGCGAGGTCGAACGTGGGACAGCCCGGCCCACCTGACAACCGAGACGCGAAGACAGTGCATACTGGCAGTTACATTCGAGGACCAGCCTTCGCCGAAGGCTACGGCCTGGCACGCGAGGACCGTTCGTCACGCTTTGCGTTCCTCACTGAGGACGAGGACGATTACGATTCATGCGTAATCACCCACACTCCGACACTCACATACTCACACTCACAGGCAGTTCCCCTGACACTTTCCGAATATTCAATAAACTGATCTCGCGTCCGAAGGCCTCCGACAGTATATTGCTCCATACTGCTGTACCCGTACGAAGATCGGCGAGGATACTGTGAAGATTGTCATCATAGGCGCCGGAATGTCCGGACTGACCACCGCGTTCCTGCTGCGTAAACGCGGCTTCGATGTCCAGATCCTGGAAGCCTCCAGCTACGCCGGCGGCGGTGCGCACAGCTTTGAATGGAATGGGCACACGTGCGACTGGGCCACCCATCGGCTCTTCACCCACGACGAACATACTCTTCAGCAGCTGCTTTCTCTTGTGCCGATGAACAAGATCGAACGGAAGAGCCGGGTTTACCTTGGCGGCAAATGGCTGCATGACCCGGTTGATGTCATCCAGATCTGCCGCCGTTTCTTCCCGTCAAAGACATTCTCTATCCCGTTATCGTACGCCTTCCGAACAAAGCGCCTGCCCGAGGAATCGTTCCGTAACTACGTGTATGCGCGTTTCGGACGCGCGCTTTCGGACTTTCTCCTCTCTCCATATACCGTGAAGATGTTCGGCATTCCGGCGGAAGACATTTCTGTGGAGTGGGCCAGGAAAAAAGTGCGGGTCGCAGGTCCGTTGGACGTGATCAGGCAGGGCTCGAAGAAGAAGTTTAACTACTTCTATTACCCGAAGAATGGCGGGTACGGCGCAATTCCGCAAAGTCTCTATTCCGAACTCGGCAACCGTGTAACACTTGGTGCGGAGGTCGTCGGGATCACGACCGAGGACGACCGGGCAACCTCGGTGCGTTACCGGGCGGACGGGGTTGAACGCGAACTTCCTGCGGATATGGTCATCTCCACAATGCCACTCACCGTCCTTGGCAACATGCTCGGACACAGATCAAAACTGAAATATCGGACTGTTGCGGCGGTTTACGCACTCGTGAATAAACCGCAGGTCTCGCCATATCACTGGATCTATTACATGGACGGCAACGTGGCGATCAACAGGCTCTGTGAATTCAAAAACATGAACCCGAACATGGGTCCACCGGAGACAAGTGTTGTCTGTGCTGAAGTAACTGACTGCGAACATCCGGATCTGGCGGAACGTACTGTGGGTGATATGGTCCGATCCGGCCTCTTCGGACGGGAAGACGTGCTCGACACCACGGTCGTAAGTCGAGATTTCTCATACCCGGTGTACCAACGTGATTATGAACTGCTGGTCGATGAGGCCCAGCGGTTCCTCGGTCGTTTCCGGAACGTGCGCTGGGTGGTGAGGGCCGCGCAGTTCGCACATCTGGAGGTCGATGACTGCTTCTCTGCCGCCACACATCTTGTCAGGGAGATTGGCGAAAGCGTGGCGAAGCCTCTGACCGTGGTTTCAGCTCAACGACCGGATCTGCCGATAAGTCCGCGCCTCGCGGCAATCGTGGCTGCAAAAGGCAGTGCGGAAGATACGATCGAATGCATACAATCGATTGCCGCATCTGACTATGACCAGTTCTCGGTCGCGCTGGTATGCAACGCGGAAGATGTGGACCTGCGGCGCACGGTCGCAGAGAGTATGCCTTCCGTGACAATCCTGACAAAGCCGGAAGGGCTGGGAATTCCGGCAGCTTTCAATGCCGGAATCAACTGGGCAATGAAACAATCTGCTGATTCAGTGTTCCTGTGTCTCGGGCTTGCGACGATTGAGCCCAATACGCTCAGCGAATTGATGAGGGTTGCATTGCGCGACCCGGAAGCGGGTATACTTGCGCCCAAGATTCTCTCCTATGAACACAGGGATCGAATCTGGTCGATAGGAGCCCGTTTCCGGAAGTTCCCGCCGTCAATAAAGACGATCGGAGTCGGGGAACCAGACGATGCCAGATTCGCCGAAAGCCGCGAAGTCGAATTCGCAGTCAGTTCCGGCCTCCTTGTGAACACAGC
>SPBP01000201.1 GCA_004525935.1 Lentisphaerales bacterium
GGCATGATGTTAAGTTGAAAGAATGGCCATTCCAGGTTCTTAGAGTGGCGATTTCAAGGCAAAATAGAGGTTCTAACGGATATGGCATAGTGCTATGGTCGACTCATGCCAAGGGCGTCACGATCTTTGGTTGAGGGGTACGCTCCATCGTCACAACCTCCTGAAAGGCAGATGCTTGCTGTGGCGAATCCACGGGAAGCAGCCAAAAGAGCGGCGGGGGGCTCTGCCTCCTCGAACCCCCGTGTCGCGCGCGAAGCCTGCCGCCGCCGCAATCCGCCGCAAACGTCATCGACAAAATCCAATCGCTGTTCTGCACACAAGCGCTCTCCCAAAGCGGCAGGCGTCCAGAGCCCCGATGTCCGCTTCGCATCCATCGGACGCGCACGCGGCACGGGCTTCCTTTGCGCTGGGGTCGTCCCAGTCATCTTGCGGTGCAACGAGCCAGGGCCTCCGCGGAATTCGTCTCGGTCTGTATAGCGGCATTGCCGGCTTCTGCCTGTCTCCACTTCCCCTAACCGACTTCTAACAACACAAGCCTTCAAATCCATCCAAAGATCGGATATGTTCTTAACTGGATTCATTTACCGGACGTGTGGCGAGAGACAATACTGTGACAAAGAAACACATGTTCATCGTTGAGGACGAGGAGGATATTCTCGAACTTCTTCGGTATCATCTCTCGCGTGATGGCTATACCGTCACAACAGCCACAGACGGTGAAGAGGCTCTGTCCGCGATTCCCAAGATCATGCCGGATCTCGTTCTGCTTGATCTAATGCTTCCTGGTGTCGATGGCCTTGACGTTTGTCGCAAGCTCAAGAAAGACACACAGACGGCTGCAATCCCAATCATTATGGTCACGGCCAAGGGCGAAGAAAGCGACATTGTAACCGGACTCGAACTGGGCGCCGACGACTACGTGGCAAAACCCTTCAGCATGAAAGTTCTTATTGCGCGGGTCCGGACGGTACTCCATCGGAAGGGTCAACCCCCAGCGGACGCTGACGCCACACTATGCGTTCGCGATCTGGCGATTGATCCGAGAAGGCGCGAGGTCCTGGTCAAGGGAAAGCCAGTGGACCTGACGTTTACCGAGTTCGGATTGTTGCGCTTCCTTGCAGGGCGCCCGGGATGGGTCATGACACGTGACCAGATTATTTACGCGGTGCGTGGCGAAGACTACGCCGTGACGGACAGGGCCGTGGATGTGCAGATTGTCGGACTTCGAAAGAAGCTCGGCAAGTGCGCCGACTATATCGAGACCGTGCGCGGCGTGGGGTACCGTTTCAAGGAGTCCGGATGAAGCAAAGTAGACTCCTCTGGCGGATATATGTGTACTTCCTGCTAGCCGCCCTGGCCGCCCTGGCCATCGCCACGGGAAATGCGGTTCGCACATTGCGACATTTTCACGAAGCGCATGTTGCGGACTATCTTGAGGTGCGTGGCCGACTTGCAGCCAGGGACATCCTGCGCTATTCCCCGGCTCGTGATGCGGACCAGATTGACGCAATCTGCAAGGAAGTTGGGAAACTCACTAGCACGCGAATGACGGTCATTCTGCCCGAGGGGGCGGTGATCTGCGATTCAGACGAGAACCCGGCCGGCATGGACAATCACGCCGGACGACCGGAAATTGCCGAAGCGCTCCGCGGGAAGACCGGCACATCGGTGCGATACAGCGACACGCTCAAGAAAAGGCTCAAGTATACCGCACTTCCGGTTCAGCGCGACGGCGTGATTGTTGCCGTCGTGCGCATGTCGCAGCCCCTCGCCGAGATTCGGTGGACTCAGCATGCCATTTCCAGTCAGCTTCTCATTGGCGGCCTCTTTGCCGCCGTTCTTTTTGCTCTCGTTGCTCTCTACATCTCTCGTCGAACGACACGGCCATTGGAGAATATGAGGCAAGTTGCCCAACGATTGGCAAAGGGTGATTTGAGTGCCCGAGCGGACGTGTCGGCTGATGATGAAATCGGGACCTTGGCCCGGACGATTAACGACATGGCCGCGCAACTCGGTGACCGCATGGATACGATCGTGAGGCAGCACGTCGAGCAAGATGCCGTACTCGCATGCATGGTGGAGGGTGTTCTCGCGGTCGATACGGAAGGGCACATCCTGTATCTCAATGAAGCACTCGGCCGCTTGCTCGATATCGAGCCCGAACAGGCGCGTGGGCGGAGCGTCCAAGAGGCCGTTCGGCATCATGAGCTCCAGGAATTTGTTGCGGACACGCCCTCGAACACCGGGCCTTCGGAAGCGGAAGTCATGGTGCGAGGGGTCCCGGAACGTCATATTCAACTGCACGGAACGCCGCTTGTGGAACCGAATGGCCGCCGTATCGGCGGACTGATCGTAGCGAACGATATCACGCGACTAAAACGACTGGAGCGCGTTCGAAGCGATTTTGTCGCCAATGTTTCCCATGAACTCAAGACGCCTATCACGGCCCTCAAAGGATGCGTCGAAACGCTGTCCGGCGAGACCCCTCCGGCGCCGGATGATGCCGCTCGCTTCACGTCCATGATGTCGCGGCATGTGTGCCGTCTGGAAGCGATTGTGGAAGACCTGCTGAGTCTATCCAGAATTGAATTCGAAGCCGCACGTGAACAGGTGCATCGTGATCGCGTATCCATCGAGGAAGTGTTGCAACGAGTGTCGCGCACGTTCAAACAGGCGGTGGAGGCCAAGAGCATAACACTGAACGTGAAATGTTCAGAGGGCCTAAGCGCTTCGGTCAACGGCCCGCTGCTTGAACAGGCCATCGGGAATCTCGTCGACAATGCGATCAAGTACAGCAACGAAAGCACTTGCGTCAGCGTGGCGTCTAGGCAAGATGGCAATCAGATCGTTATCGACGTGGCGGATCAGGGACCCGGCATCGAAAAGAAGCATCTGACTCGCATTTTCGAGCGTTTCTACCGCGTGGACACGGCACGCAGCCGCGCGCTTGGCGGCACCGGTCTCGGCCTCTCAATCGTGAAACACATCGCCCTTGCACATCAGGGCAATGTCACGGTTGAAAGTACCGTTGGGCAAGGCACAACATTCAGTTTGCGCCTGCCCCAATCGACGGCTTAATCAACCGTTGAGCTGTCTCACTCCAAACAAACTTCTCACGGCCCCCTCATATTCTCCTAATGGCGTCTTGTTGTAATTGCGCCATGAAAAGACAGCTACACATCTTCGTTGATGACGGCTATCCCGAAGCGTCCGACTATGACACCAACTATGTGTCCTACACTCCGGAGGTGCCGGGCAGTTACAAACAGGCTGTCGAGGAATGCAGACGTCGCTGTGTGCCTCCCTCGGAGCCCACTACCCGCACGGATAATCAGTCTCACTGTTCCTCAGTCTGGAGCAGGCTGAAGGGGCTCGCAAGATTCACCGGCCAACGGGCTCCTCGCTGTCGCGGACCATTGCCGCCGAATAGTCGACTGCTGCTCGACGCATGGACATTTACGAGAGGCCGAAGGCCAGGAGGAGTGAAGACAGCCATCGCTACGCGAGGAGAAGATCATGCTTAAAGACAAAATCGTTACGGTCCGTTTCGTCAAGAACTACGCATCCGCGCACAATCATATTGCTGTCGGACGCGTTGTGGATGAAAGCGATCATTACTTGCTGCTGGAATGTCGAACCATCCATTTCGGGAAACTGGTCAGAAATCGGTCACGCATCGAGCACGGTGCAAAATCGCTGCGCGCACTGCCGTGGCATCGCATCGAGGTTATGCATGTTCTGGATGATGATACGGATTGGGCATCAGAACTGGCGGTGGATGAACGAGGCTACATTTCCCTGAGCAATGGTAGTCAGAGGCCTCTTCTGAAATTGAGCGGCCGGAAGCCGCCCAGAGGAGCTGCGCAACAGGACCCCTTTATCTGTGAGCGGGAAGAGGGGGTGGAATGATGGCCATGATCTCTCTCGTAACGGCACTGGTAATCATCTCCGCAGCAACTGTAGTTCTGAGTGCCCGATCGATGTTCAGGTCTTGTGGGCGTGGAGACTTCCGGAAAGACGGCCGGACACCCGGCAGTTTCACATTGTCGACCCGTACATCGCCGGACTGGTCGAGGATCTCTATAGCACAAGGAACACCGGCAAGAACAAGACGAAGGAGACAAGTCATGTGTAGTTCATCGGATTGTGCCGGCTGCGCCTATTCCAAGGTGTCAGCGCTGTTTCACAGGGGTCCCCACAGGGAGTGCTACAGAAGATTCTTCATCCGGCATTTGCCCTTGAATGTTCTCAGGCGGGCTGTTGCTAGAACAAGAACAGGTTTCAGAAAGAACGGCGTTCGGCCGTGCGGGCAACGAAAGGAGGTGGACCACAAGGAATACACGCACACATTGACTGCAACATCACGTTGAAGATTCATGAAGGACAAGAAAGACGATCAGAAAGGAAAAGCAACACATGAGGAAGACAACATTGTTATTGGTGGTGACAATCACGCTTGCCGTGGCGTCAAGTCAGACGTTTGCCGCTGGTGTGAAATACAAGAACGAAGACGGCGACTATGTGAAGCTGGGCGGGCGTATCCAGCTTCAGTACCACATGACGGACCCCGATGGCGGCGACAGCACGGACGCACTTTTCTTCCGTCGCTTTCGCCCCTATATCGAGGGCAGTGTCCATGAGGACTGGACCGGAAAGTTCCAGTTCGACCTGGGCAAGAGCGCAGTCGCTCTGAAGGATGCGTACATGAAGTACAGCGGCCTTGGCTTCATGGACATCACCGTCGGGAATGCGATGTTCTGCTTTTCGCGGGAACAGCTGACATCGTCCAAGTATCAGCAGCTTGTCGAGCGCACGTTCGTCGGCGATCACAACTACGGCACACCGGACCGCCAGGCAGGCATCCATCTGAATGGCAAGGTTGCTGATGGTCTGCTCGTCTGGAATGCAGGCGTAGCCAAGGCCGCCATCGATCCAAGCAACTCGAAGCTCGACTTCGATACGGTGATTCAGGTCGATGCAGGCCTGGACTGGCTCAAGGGCAACATGGTGGGTGGACGCGTCGAGCTGTTTCCGATGGGGGCCGTCAAAC
>SPBP01000140.1 GCA_004525935.1 Lentisphaerales bacterium
GGGCCTACGAATGCTCGGTCACCTCGCTGGCATGCAATGCAATTGCCGATATCGGGTTCGGGCTGGCGCCGCTGCAGGTTGTGTTCACCGCCGCGGTTAATGAAACGAACGGTTTGTCTCTGACATACTTCTGGGATTTCGAGAACGACGGCACGAACACGATATGGGGTACGAACTGCGTCGTGGTGACCAATACCTATGGAGTGCCCGGGACGTACTCTGTCAGATTGACCGTATCCAATGAGCTCGGTGATGTTGCGGAGAAGGTCAAGTCGCAATATATCAAGGTAGGCGTGCCGGTCGCTTATGTTGCCACTAACGGGACTGCTGTTTTCCCTTACACGAACTGGGCCACCGCGGCGCGAAGCATCGGGACTGCGGTTAATGCCGGGGTTGACGGCACGGAAGTGAGGGTTGGTGACGGCACATACGCTCTGACGTCGCAGGTAGTGATTGTTCGTGGGATTTCCGTCATCGGTGTGAACGGGCCGGCTGGCGTCATTGTTGACGGGAACAACAGCACAAGGTGTTTCGACGTCAATCATGATGCCGCCATGCTGAAGAACATTACCGTCACGGGTGGGTATGCACTGGACGGAGGGGGAATCTTCTGCAGACGTGGAATTGTTGAAGATTGCATCATCGTTGATAACGCCGCAATTGAAGTCGGCGGCGGCGTCAATCTCATTCCCGGCGGAAGGTTGCGATCGTGTGTGATCGCGTCGAACAGTGGAGGTGACGACGGCGGTGGTGTAAGACTGCGCGGCTCGGCGACCGTCGAAAACTGCACAATCGTCGACAATTCGTGTTCGGGTAAAGGGGGTGGGGTGGCCTGCTCCGATGGTGGCCATGTGCTCAACACGATACTCTACTTCAACACGGCAGGGGGAACGGGAGATAATTGGTACGACCAGGATGCAGCGACGTTCGAGTATTGCTGCACGGTCCCGCGGGTCTCGCCGGACAGTCCGACGAACGATCCGTTCTTTATCGATGCCGGCGGTGACTATCGCCTGAGGCCGGGATCTCTGTGCATCGATGGCGGCACAAACGTGGCATGGATGAGTACCGCGACTGATGTTTACGGTAATTCCCGGTTGCTGAACGCGACGGTGGACATCGGCGCCCACGAATACAAGGTCGGGGAGCTGGACTGCAACCTGGTTGCCGGCGATACGTATGGATTTCTGCCGCTGGACGTGTCATTCACCACGTACGTTGCCGGGAAGAACACCGATAACCTGGTTTACTACTGGGATTTCAATAACGACGGCACAAACGAGCTCGCAGGATCGGGATTCTCGTCGCCGTCCCATGTTTACATGCTGCCCGGCGTCTATTCTGTTCGGATCGAGGTAGTGAACGGGATTGGGGAGAGCGCGATTGTTGTTCAGTCGAACTGCGTCAGGACCGGGGCCGAGTTCACATACGTCTCACCGGACGGTGGGGCTGTTCTGCCGTATACAAACTGGGCGATGGCCGCCCGGGATATTCAATCTGCGATCAATGCGGGGATAGATGGATCGAGTGTGATCGTAACTGATGGGACATACACATTGTCGGCAGAGATCTCGCTGGATTACCCCGTAACTGTCGGGAGCGTTAATGGTGCGGAGAAGGCGTTAGTTGATGGCGGCGGATCGGTGAGATGTGTCAACATTACGGATAGCGGTGCAGTGTGGGACGGGTTCACCGTTACCGGCGGCTATGCGCAGGAGGGCGGCGGCATCTATTGCCGGGAAGGAACGGTAAGAAACTGCATCATCACCAACAACAGCACTTTTGGGTCGAGCAGCGGGGATGGTGGCGGCGTCTATTGCAGGAGCCGGGGATTGGTTGAGAACTGCATCATCACCATGAACTCGGCATCCGATGATGGTGGCGGCGTCGCGAACGGGAATAACGGTGTATCGGCCGGGGTCGTCAGGAACTGCCTGGTGTTCGGGAACACTGCAGCAGACAAGGGCGGCGGCGTGATGATGTGGTCCGGGGCACTTGTCGAGAACTGCACGGTTTACTCAAATACCGCGGCTTACGGGGGCGGCCTCTGTTCCGGCAACTACGGCAACGCGCGGAATGTGATTTCGTACTATAATGCCGCGGGCACATCTTCTAATGTCAACTGGTATCATGTCGGGAACGACGCAAATTATTACAACTGCTGCACATGGCCGGACGTCGGCGGCAGCAGTATTACCAATGAACCCGGTTTCATGGGGCTGGAGGCTGGTAATGTTCGATTAAGCTCTGGCTCGCCCTGTGTGGATAGCGGGCAGTACCAGACTTGGATGGGTTCAGGAATCGACCTTGACGGGTTCGCCCGGGTTGCTGGTGACGTTGTCGACATTGGCGCATTCGAGTTCGACTATGCCGCGGTGAATCCGGATCCGGCGGATAATGATATCGACGTCACGGCGAATACGGACCTGTGCTGGACCGACGGAAAGCTGGCCGTCTTGTATCATGTTTATGTTGGAACCAGCCAGGTTGCGGTAATCATGGCGACCACTGCAGATCCGGAATACATCGGAAGCCAGTCGGCTACAACCAACACTCCTGCCGGACTGAATTGGGAAGCCGATTACTACTGGCGAATCGACTGCCAGATGAGCGACGGTCTTATCACAACGGGAACGGTCTGGCATTTCACGACCGGTTCGCCGGGACCGATCATGGGAGCAACCGACCACTCCGTGCTGGGCAGTGACCTGGTGAGTGTGTCGGGGACTTTGATCAGCGATGGCGCGGGTGGAACTGAAGTATATGTTGTGTGGGGAACGAATGATGAAGGGTCGGTGTTTGCGTCATGGTCAGGCTCCGCGCTGATCGGCACATGCACGGAGCCGTGCCCGGCATTGTTCTCCACGAACCTGACCGGGCTGGCAGTCGCAACGAAGTACTACTTCAGGTTTTTTGCCACCAATTGGGCTGGGGGTTCATGGTCATCGCCATCGGACAGCTTCACGACCCCGCGCAACTGGAACGGATGGCTTCATTCGATGGACATCACATTCAGTGGGTATGACAGGTCTGAAGTGCTTACAAACTTCCCCTTGCTCGTAAGGCTGAGTGACGATATCCCGGGCTTTGAATACTCGCAGTTCAGGAGCGGGTCCGGTGTGGACCTTATGTTCGCTGATTCTGCCGGGACGGACCTGCTTGACTACGAAGTCGAGAACTGGGCGACGGATGGTGTGTCTCATGTATGGGTCAAGGTTCCGGAGCTGGTCGCGGGTGGCGATTCGATCCGGGTGTATTGGGGCAATATGGCTGTCGCTTCGCCGCCGGCAAGTACCACAAATGGCGATGCATGGAATTCGGGTTATCTCGGTGTCTGGCACTTGGCGGAGAATGAAGACGATGCGACGCTGAATGGGAATGACGGCGCGAATATCCAGAGCACTAATGCGCCGGGCGTGGCGGCGGACGCTAATGGCTTTGACGGGATCGATGACTATATCCAGCTTGAGACCTCGCCTGTTTCGGTCCCGCCCCTGGGTGCATCGAACTTCACGTTGTCCGCCTGGTTCAAGAGGGCTGGACCGGGCGATGTGGTAAACACCGGAAGCGGTGGTGTCAGCGCAGAGCCGCTGATTGCCAAAGGCATGGGCGAAGTCGATGGGGATAACCACGACTTGAACTACTTCATGGGCATCAGGCAGTCGGACGGGGTCCTTGCTGCTGACTTTGAAGAGGGCGAGGAAGGCGCCTCGCCCGGTCTGAACCATTCCGTTGTCGGCGTGACGCCGGTGCCGTCAAACACGTGGTGTTATGCGGCAGTCACCTACGATGGGACGTGGAAGATGTATCTTAACGGTCAGCTTGAACGGACCATGTTCGTGGGACAGCCACCACGGGACGACAGTATTCAACCGGCATCTATTGGTGCGTCATTGAACTCGGCAGCCTCACGCGACGGGGCGTTCAAAGGATGCATTGATGAGGCGCGGGTGTCGGGTGTGGCAAGATCGTCGAACTGGATCTGGGCATGCTGGCTCAACCAGCAGGTTGCGGGCGGCATGAGCACGGCCGGTGCGATCACAAATTACGACTGGGATGTCGATGGAATGGCCGATGCCTGGGAACTGGACTATTTTGGCGCAACCACCAATTCGAGCGGCTTACCGGATGATGATCAGGACAAAGATGGGTTCCGTGACTATTATGAGTACGTGTCGGACACCGATCCGATGGATCCTTCTTCGCGTGTGAGAGTGGTCGGGGTGTCGAACATGGTGGACGGTCTCAGGATCCTGTGGCAGGGAGGAAGGAATGCAGTTCAGTTACTTGAGAGGAAGTACAATCTCGCCTCGGCTTCCGAGCAGTGGGTGGCGGTCTATACAAACACACCTCCGACATCATACACACCCGCGGTCACGGACAGTAACGTGACCGGATATCCGGTGATCTATCGCATCAGGATCGCGCACTGATTATTCAATAGCGATTGGACAGCCCGGCCCACCTTGAACTGCCGAGGACGAGTTGCTGATGGCGAAGCGGTTCGTCGTTTGTGGCTGGGCGGGTTAGCAGTAGTGGTTCACGTGGATGTTCGCAGTCTCTCTCTTGAATCGTCCTTGTCCGCGATCTTTCACTCGAGTGATGGAAGCTGCTGATGGGGGGAATATCATTGATTGAAATCGGGTTATTCAGTATTCTTTTCACATGACTGAGAGAGAGAAACAGTTGACTCTGAAATGGATCGAGTGCTGGCGTAAAGCGGGCCCCGAATTGGAGCGACTGCGGCGTGCGGATATCAGGCAGGCGAATACAAAGAACGCTGTTGCGGCTTTTGCCGGCATGGTGAAAGCTGCGCTTCGCATATTGCCTGCTCGCCCTGATTCAGGCCTTGTTGAACAACAGCGTTACTTCCGGCAACTGCGGACATGATTGAATTATTGAAGCTCGGTGTTGAGATTCAGACTTTCTTTGAAGAAAAGAAATGGGGATTTTGTTTCATTGGCGGCATATCACTTCTGCGGTGGGGCGAACCTCGCTTTACAACGGATATTGATATCACACTTTTTACGGGGTTTGAAGGCGAGGAGACTTATGTGGATATTCTCCTTGACCGATTTGAGCCCCGCGTCGGCGCCATGCGCGAGTTTGCTCTGACAAACAGAGTGGTTATTCTCAAGTCATCCAAGGGTTACCCGATTGATGTTGCTCTTGGCGGCCTCCCGTTCGAGCAGATGGCTGTCGAGCGAAGCAGCTTTTGTGAGTACCAGGATGGCATCAGTCTGCGCACCTGCAGCGCTGAAGACCTGATTGTAATGAAGGCATTTGCTGAAAGAGGCAAGGATTGGCTTGATGTTGAGGGAATAATAATACGGCAGGGATCAAAACTCGACTGGAGCTATATCAAGAAACAGCTTGCGCCTCTCTGCGAGCTGAAAGAAAGCCCCGACATACTGCCCCGCCTTGATGCGTTGAGAAGCAGAATTGAGACACTTGACACTTAATTGATGAATCGCGAGTGTCGGCTGGGCCTCGAGTTTTCACTCCAATCTTCTGCAGTATTACAAGTCAGTGCGCAGTAGGTGGCTCGCCCCGCACCAGAGTTCGTCGGCTGACGGACTCTGGTACAGGGGACGGCCCGGCCCACCTTGAACTGCCGAGGACCAGCCTTCGTCTCCCGACTCTCTTCGAGGTCGGGGCTACGGCTTGGCAGGCGAGGACGATTCATGCGGCGCCGGATACGCGCCTCGCTTTACCTTATGTCCCGACTTCGCAGTCACTTCGTTCCTGGCAACGTCGGGCATGCGAGGTCCGCTCGCAATGGTGGGAACAAAGAATGTGGCGGCTGTCTATTGCAATAAGTTAGCATAGATGATAACTTATTGCCATGAATATCGCAGAATTGGCAGACTTGGTGCAGAATGAACCGGTGTTTTCCTCTTCTCTCCTGCGAGTGGGAGGGAATCAGCAAGAGCAAATCCGTGTTCAGCTTGCCAGATGGGTCAGGTCTGGCCGAGTGACACAGCTACGGCGAGGGGTTTATGTACTGGCGAAACCGTATCGCAAGATTGAGCCGCACCCGTTCGTCATGGCCAATTCCCTGTCAAAGGCATCATACGTGAGCTGTCAGTCTGCGCTGGGATTCTATGGCCTCATTCCAGAACATGTTCCGGTTGTGACCAGCGCAACGACGGGCCGACCGGAGCAGATCAAGACGCCAATGGGCTCGTTTCTGTTCAGGCATTTGAAGAAGGATTTGTTCG
Source organism: Lentisphaerales bacterium (assembly GCA_004525935.1). Classification (GTDB taxonomy): domain Bacteria; phylum Verrucomicrobiota; class Kiritimatiellia; order SPBP01; family SPBP01; genus SPBP01. The sequence continues at coordinate 6,222 of SPBP01000140.1, forward strand.
CCGGCTACAAGAGGATCCCGGTTGGTGATCGCCAGGAGGCGACAATTGGAACTCCGGAGAAAGCTCTCGTAGACCTCCTGTACCTGACACCGGAATGCGATTCGGAGGAGTATGTTCGGGAGCTGCGCCTTCAGA
>SPBP01000497.1 GCA_004525935.1 Lentisphaerales bacterium
AGGCAACAGCGTTGTTACAGAGCGCGGCAGCACAGGCGGATGGTTCACGGTGGTAGAGTCCGGACTGGTCATTTCGCCGGAAGACGTGGCTGTTGATGTGCGGGGTAACGTGTATGTTGCCGATACCGGAAGCAATCGCGTGCTCATGCTTCCGCTGGGTACCAGTAACATGACGACGTTTGTCATACAGGCCGAGGACTTCGACCTGGGCGGCGAAGGTGTCGGATACCATGACACCACCGTTGGGAATGAAGGTGGCGCCTACAGGCTCGCAGAAGACGTCGATATTCTGCAGGTATCCAACGCAGGACAGCGCTACTGCGTAGGCTGGACGGCACCAGGTGAGTGGATGAGATATACAGTGACGGTTCCCACGTCGGGAACATTCACCGTTAAGACGATCTTTGGTGCCGTTGGCTCAGGCGGCGCGTTCCATATTGAAGTCGATGGCACGAATGTTACCGGGTCACTCGCCGTTCCGAATACCGGCGGCTGGACAACATGGGCCAGCGTGAGCAGTCCCGGGATCACCTTGAGCGCCGGGCAGCACGTTTTCGGGTTGTTCCTGAATGCCGCTGGTTCGGGAGGGTTCGTTGGGACGTGTGATTACATGGAATTCAGTATCACGTCGTTCTCACCCGGTGCGCAGACTCCCTATGGCGGAGTGGCATGGGCGGTGCCGGGCTCTGTTGAGATCGAGGATTTTGATGTTGGCGGGCAGGCAATTGCATACTCCGACACAACGGCCGGCAATGAGGGTGGCGCATATCGCGGTGCCGAGGATGTTGATATTGCCGGGCATGCGAGCGCGAACAACGGCAACTGTATCGGCTGGACCAAGGCTGGCGAATGGCTGGAATACACAATCAACGTGGCTTCATCCACCAACTACACAATTCGGTCCAGGGTTGCTTCTCTTGGCGCGGGCGGCACGTTCCATTACCAGATTGACGGAACAAACGTGACGGGCTCGTTGACGGTGCCGAACACGGGCGGCTGGTACAATTGGCAGAATGTCAGCACCGCCAACGTTGCAATTGCGGCGGGGCAGCACGTGCTGAGGCTTGCGATGGATACTGTCGGCGCAAGTGGATTTGTGGGCGCGCTGGACACGATCACGTTGTCCACGGTAGCAGCGTCAGTGCAGGCTCCCTATGGCGGCGTGGCGTGGGTCATGCCTGGGACCGTTGAGGTAGAGAACTTCGATACAGGTGGACAGACAGTTGCATACTCCGACACAACAGGCGGCAATGAGGGTGGCGCATATCGTGGCGCCGAGGATGTTGACATTGCCGGCCATGCGAGTGCGAACAACGGCAACTGTATCGGCTGGACCAAGGCTGGCGAATGGCTGGAATATACGATTAACGTCGTGACTCCCGGCTCGTACGTTCTACAGGCTCGGGTTGCTTCTCTTGGTGCCGGCGGAACTTTCCACATAGAACTTGACGGTACCAACGTGACCGGCTCCCTGACCGTTCCCAATACCGGCGACTGGTTCAGCTGGCAAATTCGCAGTAGCGGAAACGTGTCGATAGGTGCGGGCCAACACGTTATGAGGCTATCGCTTGACAGCAACGGTGCCCTGGGATACGTGGGAGCCTTCGATTACGTTCGCATGATGACGCAGACCCCATATGGCGGAGTTCCGTGGACCGTGCCGGGCGCCGTCAACGTTGAGAATTTCGATGTCGGCGGACAGGGCTTGTCATATTCGGACACGACCGGCGGTAATGCGGGTGGCTCATATCGCACTGGTGAGGACGTGGATATCGCGTTCGACTCCACAGCCAGCAATAACCAGAGCGTCGGCTGGACCAAAGCGGGCGAATGGATGGAGTACACGATAACCAACGCCGCGCCGGGTCCGTATGTTATCCAGACCCGCGTTGCCTCGGTGGGCTTGGGCGGAACGTTCCACATAGAACTTGACGGCACCAATGTGGCCGGCCCCATGCTAGTTCCTAATACAGGCGGATGGTCTGCATGGACCACTGTGAAC
>SPBP01000405.1 GCA_004525935.1 Lentisphaerales bacterium
GCGCCTACCGCCCGAGTGTGCGGCAGGGGGAGTGGAGGATGTGTGTGGGAGTAACCGGCATGTCCGCCGGAGCCAGGCGCAGGTGGTCGCGCTCCCCTCCATGAACCTTAGGGCGACGCTTCGCTTCACCATCAGCGGGAAGCCGCAACGCGGCTTTCTGCTGTATGAGTGGAAGCGGTTATGCCGCCGCCAGTCGCTTGACGTGCATCTCTTTGGATCGCTGTTCGGCCACCCAGAGATCGTATTGCACCTGCTGGTTCAGCCAGCTCTCCGGAGTTGTATCAAATGCCATGCCCAAGCGGATGGCCATTTCGGGGCTGATCCCGGAGCGACCATTCAGAATTGCCGACAGGGTCTTCCTCGCAACACCGAGCGCCTCGGCTGCGTCAGTTACGGAAAGCCCCAGAGGCTCCAGGCACAACTCGCGCAAGACCTCTCCAGGATGGGGGGGATTGTGCATTCTCATATCTCTTCTCTCCTAATGATAGTCCTCGTAGTCAACATCAATCACATCAGTACCATCGAATACGAATGTGATTCTCCAGTTCCCGCTCACAGAGACAGCCCACGCTCTCTTTCGCCTCCCCTTGAGCGGGTGCAATCTCAGTCCTGGCAAATCCATGTCCCGTGGAGACATGGAAGCGTGTAGGCGACCAAGGATTAGCCTGATGCGCTTCTCATGCTTGGCTTGAATACCGGCCTTTGTCCCTTTCGTGAAGTACCGCTCCAGAGCACGATGGCGAAATCCTTTGATCATGATTCGACTGTAACGCGATACGTATCAGGTTGCAAGTTTCTTTCCCTCCGCATAACGCTGAAATACGGGTCAATTGTGATGTTGGCCCGATGTCAGTCTATCGTACTCTGCGTGGGTGCCGATCCAAACCCACAGGAATCCGGTTGCATCCGGCACGGCAAGCGCACGGTAGTGGATTCCCACACGAGTCGACCACAGTTTACCGGTCTTCTTGAAATGAAGGGATGGGTGGCGAGAGTCGCGCCGGAGCAAGGCGAAGCTGTGATCGGCGGCCCTCTGTATTTCCGGCGTCAGGGCGTCATAGCAGCGCCAGAAACGTCGGGTCGTTCGGTGCATCAGAGCGGTCTCGTAGCGCCGGACTCAGCGTCTCTCAGAGCTTCCTTCATGAGGAAGTCAAGCTTACCGGCGTCGCTGTCACGCTCAATCTGCGCATCCCACGCCTGCCAGTCCTTCTCCACGATCCAGTCATGGATCTTGGAGAACTGCTCACTCGGAAGCTGTTCAATGGCGCGCTCGATTTATAGTACCGATGTCATGTTGACAATCTACCTCTTTCCGGCGGCACGGGCAATCTTGTTTTCCGTCCGGGCCAACGTCTGCCTTGAACCGCTTAGGAAAGCGCGCTCGGCGCGGTTTCCAAAGTCGCGTTCGAAGGCTTTGTTCGGACGGATCTATTCCCACTTCTCTACATCAAGGCCCGGGACCCGCTCAAACTCTCGGAGGTTGTGCGTTGCCATCCGAAGGCCGTGAGCGAGACAAGTGGCTGCCAGCCATGAGTCGTGGACCCCTATCATTTTGCCCTGCTGTGTGAGGTCAGCCCATAGCTGCGCGTGGGAGCGCGCAGTCGCCAGGTCGATTGGCAGAACCGGGAGGGCCGCGAGGACTCCTTCCACGAATGCCAGACGTTTGGCTTTGGTCTTTCGGTCTGCTGCACGGTGTACACCGTGTAGCAGTTCACTGGCAGAAACGACCGATACAAACGCATCTTCATCCTCCCGACCTTTCACATATGCCGAAACATCAGCTCCCGATCTTTCGAAATGAATGAGGATGCTGCTATCAATCAGAATGCCCATGGGTCCCTCAACTTGTCGCTGGCGAGAGTGGTACGAGCAGTGTCAACATCCTCACCAAACGAGATCACATCGTCGTTGGGCAAGTGTGGAACAGATCGGAGAATCGACGGCAAGTCGCCAAGTCTTCGACCGCTGGGCAGGGGGCGGAGTTCCGCCACCGCCTTATTGCCCTTGGACAAGACGAATGTCTCGTGCCGATAGGCAACTCGACTGACGTACTCGGAGAAGTGCCGCACAGCTTCTGTCACGGTCAGAACGTTTGTACTCATGTAGACCTCCATATATCTGATAATCATATAATATGATAATCAGGCTCTATGGTCAACAGGCTTCTTCGCTCTTTTTCATGCTCCGAACGCCCGGGTTCAGCCGCGGCGCGTTAGCGACGTAGGCACTCTGGAACCCGTTGTTTCTGCCTTCTCGTCTGGTTTCCCGCTCATTCCAACCGTCGGTGCATGAAGGTGCCATCTTTCACCGTCCGCGACGCCTCAGCCATGAGGCGTTCGAGCCCGGGACGAATGTTGGCCTTGTAGAAGTCCATGGCGGCGTCTTCCGAGACGAAGGTCTCACCGGATTGCCATTCCTGCGGTTCGCCGATGCACTTAGCATTGTCCCATGAATGAACAATGGCGCGGTAGGCATTGACGCCGGAATCGAAGGAGACGCCACCTTTCATCCGGATGGCAGCCTTCAGCCCAGATGTGGCCGTTTCTCGTTTGGTGGCACAGCACTTCTTGAACTTTCTTCCGCTGCCACAAGGGCACGGATCATTTCGTCCGACTGTCATCTTCTTATTCC
>SPBP01000354.1 GCA_004525935.1 Lentisphaerales bacterium
ATGGCCCTTGCGAAACAGGCGCTGCTCGACTCTATCGAGCGCCAGAAATTCCAGATCATGGCAGCCGAACGCATAGGCGATCGCGAGGGCGCATACTGGGCATCAATGCGACTGATGCAGATGGTCAATAATGACAGAACCACGCGTACTTACCAGACCGCCGCACGACATATGAGAATGAACGCTGAGAAGAAATAGGTTCTAGCAGAATGGAGGCTTGTGGTGTTCCGCCAAAGCCCTCCATTCTGCTAGCAAGTTTCGCTTTGCGCAACAAGCTGGGTTCTTTGGGGGGATAGCAAAGAGTGTGCATGAACAAACGACTCGTCAATAAACCGATGAAGGTGAAGATGCGTTCGCAGTCAGCTAATGGAAGCCGGCCCAGGCGTTTACGAACAGATTATAGATCAGTTTTGCGAAGCAAAACTTCCTAGCAGACTTGGACTCTGCGGCGTGCACAGCACGGCGAACAATCCCAAGTCTGCTAGAAATGGTTCCCGCGGGAACCGGAACAGGAACAGGGATTATGACCGCAGCCGTGATAGTCACAATGCAGAATAAGCAGGTCGACAAAGTTGTCGTCGACAAAGACTACTTCGTACTCGGCCGATCGCGTCGCTGCGATGTCGTGCTGGACGATAAGAATGTCTCGCGCGAACATGCCGTCATCGTACATAAACATAATGCTTACGAACTCCAGGACCGCGGCAGCCGCAATGGTACCATTCTGAATGGCTCCCCCGTTTCCGGCTCCGCCCCGCTCAGGGATGGTGACCGAATCTCAATCCCACCCTACGAACTCCAGTTCCTGGAAAGTGGCAGTGGCTCAACCCGTGGCGATGATGAGGAAAAGACTGCCTTCCTGGATGCCGGAAAGGAAAGACAGCGCAAACGCAGTGGCCGCAGGAGACGCGCAAAGGCAGGCCCGCTACGCTATTCGCTCGTCGCCCTCGAAGGCCCGTTGAAGGGTACGTCCTATGCAAACTGGGAAGGCGACCTCACACTCGGGCGCAGCGATGAAAATACGGTCATCATGCCCGATGACGCCGTCTCCCAGGCACATGCACGGATGTGGGAAGATGATAACCTGTTCTTCATCGAAGACCTCGGCAGCAGTAACGGCACGTTCGTTGAAGGGGTCCGCATTCACAGTACGCGCCTGAAAAAGACGCAGAAGATCCGGATCGGCTCATCCACATTCCTGTTCACATTCGAGGATCCCGAGAAGAAGAAGTTCATGGTCATGCTGACCGCGCTCTCAACGGTGTTCGTGATCGCACTTGCATTGGTCGTGCTGATGATGATGCCGGAAGATCGGTTCGAACCGATCATCGAAAAGGGACTCCAGGAACTTAAGCGCGGCAAGTATGCTGCCGCTAAGGAGCAGTTCCAGAAGGTCGTCAAGGAACGCCCCGACGACGAGACCGCCGTGCGTTACCTGAAGGTCGCCGAAGCAGCGATTGATGAGCAGACCCAGATTGCCGCAGCCAAAACCGCGGCGGAAAGCGAACAGTACGATGAGGCGCTGGATATCTGCTACAAACTTCTGCGCAAGTATCCTAAGTCCAATAAGGCAAAGGAGCTTGAACTGATTATCAAGACGGTGCAGGAAGCCGGGATCGCGTTCGATGCGAATAACTGGCCCGATGCCGTGCGATACCTCAAGAAAGCACGCGCCGGCTATCCGAACTCGGATCTGCTTGAGCGTATGTCGAATAAGGCGCAGTCGGAATTGACGGCACAGCATAACCTGGCGGCTGCCCGGGAATTTGTGACACGCAAACAGCCTGACAGTGCGCGCGAAATCCTTATTGCCATCCCTGAGGACAGCGTCTACTACGCTGAAGCCCAGGAGGGCCTGCACGATATTCGCAGTGAAGATGCACTCTCCGATACCATTGCCGAAGCCCGGGAAGCATACCGGAACGGACAAATCGAGGATGCCCTGTCGCTTATCAATAAAGGGCTCGAAGAATCGCCCGTCAACAGCCGACTGCTTGCGCTAAAAGAACACATCGCAGACGTATCTCCGCTTCTCGAAAGCATCCGTGCCTCGCGGGCTCTGCTGGACTCCGAAGATGTCGACGCCATCAAGGCAGGCTTACAGGCATGCAGGGATCTGCTGAAGGCTGAACCGGACGCGGAAAACAAGTTGCGGGCCGAAGCGGATGAAAGCTCTATGAACCTTCAGCTCCGGCTCGGCGAAGTTGAGCGGGATGCGATGGTCAGGGCCAGGGCTCTTCTTGCACGGGATAAGGCACGAGAAGCTTACAAGTACTACCTCGTTGTCCTGAAGGCGAACCCGGGTAATGAAGAAGCTGCCGGACACGTCGAACGAATCAAGGAAGAATCCGCCGACAATTGCCGCAAGCATTATCAGCGTGGGCTGGTCCACGCCGAGCTTGGACAGAACGACATGGCAATCGAGGCATTTCAACAGGTCCTCGATAACGCGCTCGAAGGCGACAACTACTATGATCGGGCCAAAGCCAAACTCGACCAACTCCGCCGGTAACCGCGCGTGACACTACTTTGACAGGATGAACAGGATGTGTTCGTTCGTGCCTGCCGGCGCACTCGTCTACAATACAGCTTCTTGACCGAACAACAGGACTAACATCCTGTTGATCTCTGCCGGAAAGCTGAAGCGTATGCGAGACGACAACTGCCTCGTTAGCGCCGTTTCCAAATGCATGCGAATTGTAGAATTGCATACGCTTTCGCTTTCCGGCATCCTCTCTGTGCATTTCGGCCCACGCCACAGGCTGGGCTTAACAGGATTCTGTCAGCCAACTGCCACAGGCAGTTGCCTGACTCTGACCGCCGGGATCTACAGGATATGATCACATCCTGTAATCCTGTCAAAGATGGGAACTGACACAGCCCTAATGAAGAGCACCAGCGATGAACGCCGATATTTCTCCTCATCCGTGTCCATCCGTGTTCACCTGCCCGCAATGCTGCGCATAGCGTTGCAGGCGGGTCCGTGGTTCTGCAGTTCTTCGCGATCTTTGCGATCTTCTGTAATGAGTCCTCTCAGTTCTCTGCACCTCTGCGCCTCCCTGGCACGCCGTAGTGCCCCGACCTCCATAGTGCATACGGGGGACGAAGGCGGCTGCGCGAG
>SPBP01000157.1 GCA_004525935.1 Lentisphaerales bacterium
CAGAATAGCCACGGCCACGAACCCGACCAGCGTGGCTATCATGAAGATCATTATAGGCTCGAGCGCCGTGGTGAAGATCTTGATATTGCGGTTGAGTAACTGCTCGTACCTGTGAGCAATGTGCGAGAGTGCCCCGGTCACGTTCCCCGTTTGTTCGCCTACCGCGAGCATATCGGTCATCATCTTCGGAAAGACTTTGCCCGAGGCGAGCGGGCCGGAAATGGTTGTGCCGTCCGTAACCCGGTTACGTGCCGTTCGAATCTCGGCGGCAATCACCGCATTCCCCACTGTCTTCTCAACGATCCCGAGCGCCTGCAGCACCGGCACTCCGTTGGTAAGCAGCGTACTGAGTGTTCGCGCGAAGTTCGAGTAGATGCCGGAGGCAATGATTCCCTTGATGAGCGGGAGCTTCAACAGCAAGCCGTGCCACCATAATTGACCCTTGTGGGTTTTTGCCGCGCGAGTCGCCATGGTGACAAGCGCAACCAGTGTCGCAATGGCAATCCATCCGTATGACACCGCCCATTTGCTGAGGCCGAGCAGGAGCCTGGTCGAAAATGGAAGCGTGCCGCCTAGCTCGTCGAGAATGGGTTTAAACTTCGGTATTACATATGTTACCGCAAAGATCAGCACGCCGAGTCCCATCACGATGACTATCGCCGGGTATACAAGTGCGCCGATAATCTTCTCCTTCACCTCCTGCACACGTTCGTAGTGTTCGACCAGGCGCGTGAGAATTTCCGAGAGCGCACCACTGGCCTCACCGGCCCGGATCATGCTGGAATACAGCGGCGGGAATGATGCCGGATGCTGGGCCAGCGCGGCGGAAAGACTGGATCCCTGCAGGATCTCGTCACGAAGGGCGGGGAGGATCTGATCCGAAGCGCGGCCGGTCTTGTTGTTTGCCAGGATATTCAGGGCGTTACCCAGGGTCATCCCCGAGGCCAGCAGGTCGCTCATTTCCGTTGAGAAAGTCAGGACGTCACGCGAATTCATGCGCGGCGGCCGCCGCCGCTCGAAGGAGAACCGCGAGCGTTTCCGCGTGGTATCTTCAGATGCCCCGGCCCCGACTTCCTTGATTGAAACGGGCACGTGGCCCATCTGTTCGACGATCGCAAGGGCCGAACGTCGATCGTTGGCGTCCAGGCTTCCTTCAGTCCGTTCGCCCGATTTCGTGCGCGCTATGTATGAATAGGTTGCCATATTCTGTTGCCGTCTGACCTCGTTTCATGCGGGCGGCAGCGGTCTATCCCTCCGCCTCCTCAACGACCCTTAACACTTCCTCAATGGTCGTAATGCCCTCGAGCGCCTTGCGCATACCGTCATCACGTAATGTGCGCATCCCTTCGCTCAGCGCCTTCTCCCTGATTGCACTCGTGGATTCGCGGGCTATGACCAGGGGCTCGATCTCTTCGGACATGCGCAGGATTTCATAGATCCCCGTGCGACCCCGGAATCCGGTAGTGCGGCATTTCTCGCAGCCGACCGAGCTGAACGGATGCGCGCTGCCCAGGAGTTCGGACGGCAAGCCCTGCCGTGCAATGACCGGACTGTCGATCGGCAACGGGGCCCTGCAACTCTCGCACAGCCGTCGGACCAGCCGCTGTGCAACAATCGCCTCAACGGCCGACGCCACCAGGAACGGTTCGACCCCCATGTCTATCAGCCGGGTGATTGCACCGGCAGCATCGTTGGTGTGAAGCGTGCTGAAGACCAGGTGACCGGTAAGCGATGCACGAATGGCTATCTCTGCCGTGTCAAAGTCGCGGATTTCCCCCACCATTATGATGTCCGGGTCCTGGCGAAGGAACGTTCTCAGCGCGCTGGCGAAAGTCAGCCCTATTTCCTCACGAAGCTGAACCTGGTTGATCCCCGGCATTTCGTATTCAATCGGGTCTTCAATTGTCAGGATCCGGCAGTTCACGGAATTGATCTCCTGCAGGTAGGCGTAAAGCGATGTCGATTTGCCGGAGCCGGTCGGCCCGGTTACCAGCAGGATGCCGTTTGGTTTCTTGATAAGTTTCCGTATCAGTTCGGCGTCCGCATCGTACATCCCCAGCTCCGAGAGGCCTATCAGGCTCTTGCCCTTCATCAGCAGTCGCAAGCTGACACTCTCCCCGTATACCGTCGGCATGGTCGAGACCCTGATGTCAATGTCTTCGCCCTGGATCCGGAGCCCGATCCTGCCGTCCTGCGGCAGTCGCTTTTCGGCTATGTCCATGTTCGCCATCACCTTGATACGTGATATGATTGCCGCCTGGAACCGGTTCAACTGCGGCGGCAACGGGGTGGGGTGCAGGATACTGTCCACCCGGTACCTGATGCGGAGTTCGTTTTCCATCGGCTCCAGGTGAATGTCCGTGGCGCGTTCCTGGTAAGCTTCCCAGATGATCTGGTTCACAAACTTCACGATCGAGGCTTCCTGGTCCATCGCTGAGAGATCGGATTTCAACAGCGTCTCATCCACGCTCACCTCGATCCGGTCGTCTGCCATCATCTTCTCAACCGTATCCGCTCCGATGCCGTAGAACTTCTTTGCCGCGCGGGCTATGTCCGCGGCCGTACTCAGCGCGATCCGTATCCGCTTGCCCGAAGCAATTCGCAGCGCATCGACCATCTCGGGATTGAACGGATCGTTTGCCGCGACCGACAGTGTGTTGTCTTCAAGGGTAACGGGTATGACATTATACTGGAACACCACTCGGGTCGGGAGCGACTCGAGCACCGCAGCTTCAATTGGCGCGGCCAGCCGGGCGAACTTCAGGTTCAGCGTACTTGCCAGGGCCTCGAGAAACTGGTCTTCCATGGCGAACCCGTTTGTGACCACCAGCTCCGTGATTGTTGAGCCGCCGGCCTTCCTGGCCTCGAGCAGGCGCTCAATCTGGCTGTCTGAAAAGAGGGATGTCCTCTTAAGCGTGGATCCAAGTCTTGTTGAAGATACCGCAGTCATTGTCACTCCATCATATCACTGTCCTGCACCACTTGCCGATCTGCAATTTTCGCCTTCCGATACGTTGTCCGTTGCCCACATTGTCTGCCTGGCTATTCCCATCATGATTCGCGCATCGTCCTCGGAAAGGTTACCCCTGGATAGAATCCGGCGCAATCCGAGCATCATGTGGTCCGCCTTATCCTCTTTCATGAACCCGATTTTAAGCAGCAGCTCGCGCCACATCTCGAACATCTTCTCCCGGTGCGCCGAGCTGGCTTCCTCCGACTTCTCCATGGACGGCTCGAACCGGCCCGTGGCAACATATATTTCGTGGCAGCAGATCATCACTGCCTGGGCGAGATTCAAGGATGTATATTCCGGCGCAGTCGGGATCTGAACAAGCTGACCGCACAGGGCCAGGTCCTTGTTCGACAGGCCGTTATCCTCGGGGCCAAACACCAGTGCGACCTTGTGGTCCTCGGCAGTCTCGACGATCCTGGGCGCCAGTTCACGCGGGGTCTGCGAATGACTGCGGTACAGTCCGAGCCGGGCCGTGGCGCCCACGACCAGTCCGCAATCCGCGACGGCCTCGGTCAGTGTTGGGAACGCTCGGCGGCCCTCAAGAATTGCCGAGGCGGAGCACGCCATCTTGCGGGCATCCTCCATGTTCAGTTCACATGGCGCAACGAGCGCCAGATCAGACAGCCCGCAGTTCGCCATCGCCCTGCAGACCGAGCCCACGTTCCCACCATAAATGGTGGAGACCAGCACTACGCGAATGTTGTCAAGCGACATGATCGGGTCCCTCAAGACACTGGTTCATTCTGTCCATCCGAGGTTCCGGTTGTAGTTGTCCTGTAGTCCTGTGCATTTCCCCTGAACCCTTATCTGTCCACCTCCCCCAGTATCCGGCTTATTCGCGACCTGGCCTCAAGGGTACAAGCATAATCACTGTTCGCGAGCATGCCGCCTGCGTCCTCGGAGTAAAGCCTTTCCTTTCGTAACAATTGCCGCTCATCCAGCCGGAGCAACGGGTATGCGCACAGGCTCAGGCACAGTGCCACCGCTGCATAGACAGGAATCAACGAGCGGGCGATTGTACGAAAAAAAGCCTCGTGTTGTCGCGGCAAAAACAGCCCGCGCAGGACGGGGCCAAGCCGTAATACCAGCCACACGACAGTCAGACTCAGCGCCGGCGCTGCAAAAGTGCTGACAGCCGACGGGTCCATGGCGGGTAAGACCGCAAGGCATCCGAACCAGAGCACCACCAGCAACATGGCCGGAACAAGACGCATGACGAGTCTTTGCTGACGGGGCGCCGGGACCCGCAGGATCTCGCAGCGCCGCCGCAATGCATGTGCCGCCGCGAGCGAGGAGAGCTCAAGTATCGTCGCTATCATCAGGAACTTTTCAAAGAAGAGCCGGGGCGCGAGCTCTGAAACAGATGACTTGCCACCCATCACGCCGTGTGTGACGCGGGAATAGGCCCAGTATACGGACATGGGAAGTGCCAGGCCGATCAGAAGGATCTTCATCAGTTCGTGCCGGTCGAGAAGAAGGAGCGGCGCGGCATCGGGGCGCCCGGCACCGGCCCGATTCCGGACCGAGACCAGCCAGCTCATTGCCATCAGGCAGAGCAATACGATCACAGCCGCACCCGTGGCCGCCTCTTCAAGGAGCGTCTGCTCCGCCATCCGGCCGAACCGAAAGATGTCGCCCGGCGGTTTCCTGGAGAACGAATGCGATGCCATCGAGGCAAGCACACTTGCCGATTCCGAATCTCGCACGCGAAGGGGACCGGGTCCTTCAATGCCCAGGTCGCGCGTCACCGCCACAATTTTCCCTGCCATCTTGCGCACCGCGGCGGCGCGATCAGGTTGACCGAGTTCCTCAAAGACCGGTGCGGTGTTCTCAATTGCCGACTCGGCAATCATGCCCACCGTTCCAATGTCGGCCGTTGTAAAGGCATCCTCGTTCAGTCCGCGGGTGACACGCTGCCACGTTTCCAGGAGGCGCAGCGCGTCGGCCTGCCTGCTGTTCCCGGCCAGGTAGCGTGCACCGTCCGCGGCAACGATTGAGAGGAAGAGCAGGCTGCCGTTGTCCGGCGTTCGGACCCTGCGCGTAATCAGGAGACGTTCGGCCTGTTCTTCGACGCGGGTTACCGTCGGCAACAGCGACAGCCGCGCCATGTGCATCTTGAGCGCGTACCTGCGGTATGAAGGTGTAACGTTGCCTTTCATGAGTTCGGCCAGGGCCAGGTTCAGCAGGTTCGTATCCGACACAACGTATTCGCCGCGAAGTCGGCCCGGCCCTGTCCGCCTGAACTTGCCTGCGCGTTCTGCCAGGCTGAAGGCCATGAGATAATGATACCGCGCGTTGTCCGGCTCCAGCTCAACGCCGCGCGCCGTTTCCTGCTGCAGGTAGTCAGGCGCATGGCGGGTTCGAGCCATGAACAGCTCGGTGATGAAATTGCCGAAGAATGCCTTATGCTTCGGGTTGGCTTCCCAGATTGCTCGCTGCTGCAGGCTTCGGAGCGGTCGCGTTGTGTCGCCTTTGAACAGGAATGCCGCGTCCGCAGGTAGGCGATCGACAGGATCCGAGTAATCGAGGAAGCAAGTCTGCTGCAGCATCCCGCGCAGTTCGGTCGGGAGCGGAGGCGGAAGATCGACGACCCGGTTATAGGCCTGGATCACGTTGTTGTAACGGACCACCATGCTCCAGGTCAGGACTGCTGCTGCCGCGAACGAAGCCGGCAGCATGAGGGAACGCAGTATCAACCGCAGAAATGCGCGCTTCTTCATTCTGCGCCTGTTTGCCGAGGCCAGTGTCAGTCGAAGTTCAGATGGTGCGCCGAACGCCGCAAGCGCACACTGCACGCTCTCGTCTTCCGAACAACCCGATTCCCGGAATTCCTCAACTGAATCATGGAGGTGTGCTGCCAGTTCGGCGCTCACATCCAGCCTCAGCTCGAGGTCGTCCGCCAGGTTCTCGGTTGCCTCCTTGACGAGGCAATCTATGTCGGCGTGTCGGTTCATCTCGTGGTGGCCATCA
>SPBP01000279.1 GCA_004525935.1 Lentisphaerales bacterium
GCCGGCAACAGATGGAAAGACCTATAACCTGGCCTCTTTCGCCGGGGCGAAGGTGCTGGTGGTCTTCTTCACCTGTAATCATCCTCCTTAATGTGACCGGAGACTATTCCCCGGACCGTAGTCAGTCCCGGCAATGAAGTCAGGAGACTATCACAGCGCACATTCCCGCACAATGGGCGCTGCAAAGTTTTGGCCCGGCCGTTGCAGTGCCTCACGGTGTCGCAGTACCTGTGCTCATGAGACAGGACAGCTATCCCGACAGCGGGTCACACCGCTGAGACAGCCCGAAATGCCCTGTTCTCTGCGGATTCCCGGGAGCTTACCGGAAACCCCTCCAATGGCGGGAGCTGGCTCGCAATATGCTGATTACAAGGGCAGCCGAAGGAGGGCTTACCATGAATGCAAAAACTATCTTGAGTCTGCTGCTGGGTTTGGCGGTGGCGGCCAGCGTGCAAGCGGAGCAGAAGTACTTTGAAATCGACCCCGTACATTCCAGCGTATCGTTCAACATACGGCATTTGTATTCCACGTTCAGGGGAAGGTTTAATTCGTTCTCCGGGACGATAGAAGGAGATCTGGCCGATCCGGTCTCCCTTCGGGTATCTGCGAGCGTGGACGTGGGCAGTGTCGACACGGCGAATTCAGGAAGAGACGACCACCTGCGGACCCCTGACTTCTTCGATGTGAAGATTTTTCCGGTTGCCACGTTCGAGAGCACGGGCGCTGCGGTGAAGAAAGGCAATCGCGGCACGGTGACCGGCAACTTGACAATACGCAAAGTGACGAAGGAGATTGTATTCGAAGGCGAGTTTCTTGGATATGGCCCTGATCACAAGAAAGGCAATCGTGCCGGGTTCCACGCGACCGCGAAGATTGACCGCCGCGATTTCGGTGTCAACTTCAACGGCGAGTTGCCTGACGGCAGGACAATGCTCGGTAACGAGGTGGAGCTGATACTTGATCTCGAGGTGATCCAGGTCGAGAAGCCTGAAGCGAAGTCGCTGGCAGACAGCATATCCGAGTACAGGGGAAAACAGAGCAAGCCAAGGTCGCAAGACATCACTGATGCGCTTGCCCGGGCCGCTGACGATATCATGAAACAGGGCAGCATTGACGGACTGAAGGCAGGTGAGAAGGCGCCGGACTTTACACTGCCCGATATCAATGGCGTCAACGTGTCGCTTTCAGGGGCATTGAAGAACGGTCCCGTGGTATTGGCATTCTACCGTGGTGAGTGGTGTCCCTTCTGCAATCTCCAATTGAGGGCGTTGGAGGTGGCATATCCGGACATCCGGGCGCTCGGTGCATCTCTGGTTGCGGTAGCCCCGCAGATGGAGGTCGGCGGGCGTGCAGGCCGAGGACAACAATCTGTCATTTCCGCTCCTGTCCGACACTACCGGCAAAACCATGCGGGACTACCGTCTGCTTTACCAGGTTCCGGCAAGCCTGAAGAAGGTCTTCCTGGAAACGTACGGGGTGGATCTTGAGAAGTATAACGGGGAAGACCGCTGGGAGCTGCCGGTGACGGCCACCTTCGTAATCGGCATCGACGGCAAGGTTAAGGCTGGTCTTGTTGACATGGACTACACAAAGCGCATGGAGCCGAGTGACATTCTTGCGGCATTACGTAGCCTCAAGCAGCAGGCTGGTGTATCGTCGAACAAGACAGGGGGGCAGTAGTCGGATGAGCGAGACACGGCGGGTAAGTGAGACGCTGGCAAGACACCCCACCATGGAAGGCGCAGGGGTGAGGCTGCACAGGGTGTTTGGCAATCTGGAGGTGCCGCGGCTGGATCCATTTCTGCTCCTGGACGATTTCGGATCGGACAACCCTGACGATTACATTGCCGGCTTTCCATGGCATCCGCACCGCGGCATTGAGACAGTGACCTACATGCTGTCCGGCAAGGTCGAACACCAGGACAGCCTGGGCAACAAAGGCGTAATTGGTCCGGGTGATGTGCAGTGGATGACCGCGGGCAGCGGGATCATTCACCAGGAGATGCCGGAGCGTGCCGACGGCCCACTCCGTGGATTCCAGTTGTGGGTGAACATGCCGGCTGCGCACAAGATGATTACTCCGAAGTACCGTGGCATTACGGCGAACGAGATACCGATCACTACGCCGGGTGATGGTGTCACCGTCGGTGTGATCGCGGGGGAGTACAACGGCACTCCCGGGCCGGTGCAGGATGTGGTTGCTGATCCGGAGTACTTCGACGTCAGTCTTCGACCGGGCCTTGAGTTTGTCAGGGCCACACACCCGGGCCATCGCGTATTCGCATATGTGGTGGAGGGGTCGGCTTTGTTCGAGCCGGCCGGCCGGGCCCCGATCGGTGCAGGCAATGCAGTTGTCTACGAGGACGGCCAGAGCGTATCCATCACGGCCGGGGATGAAGGCGTACGTTTTCTCTTCTTGTCTGGCAAGCCTATAGGCGAACCTGTATCGTGGTACGGGCCGATTGTTATGAACACAGAGCAGGAGATCCGGCAGGCGTTCGAGGAATACGAGAACGGCACTTTCATCAAGTGAGCTGAGCGAAGGAAAGAGAGAGCGAGAAATACTAGCCAGCTTCGCTGAAAGTGTTCAGGGGTTCAGAGTTCAGGAGGCCACCGGCGCTCGGACTCCGGCGGGTGCTTCTCCAGTGATTTGTCAAGACCGTTGAGCATTCGGATGCACTCTTTGTAGCGACCACGATACGAAGCATACACCGATACTCAAAGAAACGTAGCTTAAGGAGCTAACCATGAAGATCATGAAGGAGAGAAGATGAAGATATCACTCGAAAGTCCAACGACGGTGAAACTGATTCCCGAGAGCGCCCATGAAAAGGAAAACATGGAAGCTCTCTGGAAGTTGTTGATCCGTTGCGACGAGGACAGCAAAGTGCTTTGCCCGATCGGGGCGTACGTGGCGGACAAGGACGACGGTGCGATGTTCACCATACAGGATCAGTGAGCCGGGAATGGCTCACCATGTCGGGTTCTATTCGACCGATTCAAGGTTCTTTTCCAGGATGTCATGTTCATCACCCGCCCTGGTGCATACGATGTCACCCGCCTTCACGTAGAAAGTCTGGTCTTCCGTCATGACCTTCGCCTTGCCTCTGAACACCAGCCAGTACTCGTGGCAATCGTGGTAATGACAGTCGAGCCGGCCGTCCCTAGCGGGGACACAGAAGATTCCGGCGCTCGTAACGCCGCTCCACTCGGGCCGGTTGCCGAGCTCCATCAACTTCTCGCTGGTTCTGATAACCGGCATGTTGCACTTCCCTCTATTGTTTACGCATCTCAATGCTCATCGGCTCTGTCCGACACTATCGAACAGTGGACATGCCGAGCCACAGTGCAACTATTCCGACGGATACCGTCAGAAGCACATAAAGCCCTGCCCAGAAGATCTCGTGCCGCTGCAGAAGGTAAATGGTTTCCAGTCCGAACGCCGAGAACGTAGTGAATCCACCCAGGATACCCGTAAACAGAAGGAGCCTCGTGCCCGGAGAGAAGAGATTCTGTTTAACGGTCAGGGCCATCAGTATCCCCGCCACGAGGCATCCGACGGCGTTGACAACGAATGTTCCTGCCGGAAACTTCCAGTCCGCAGTGTGGTGCAGAATCAAACCCCCGATTCTTCCCCTTGATCCGGGCATGAACTGAACCGTGTGATCGATCGCTTTGACCTCTGCCTTGCAAGCTTCCGTATCTGGAATGCAGAACTCGTATGCGACTGCAACCTTGCCGTCATGTGGGCCGCGCAATCCGTCTGCATCAATTTGGCCGAGGTCAAACTCGATCTTCTGGAGGTTCTCATTGCTGGTCGCCTGTTTCGTGCAGGCGCAGGATACACAGAGCAACAACAGGACTACGGCA
>SPBP01000273.1 GCA_004525935.1 Lentisphaerales bacterium
CCACATACATGATGCCCTCGCGCAAGTTCGAAAGTTGCAGGAGTTCATCCTCGAGAAAAGGCTCTTCAAAGGATACTCCGGCAGAGCGCGAATCATCTCGGGTGCTGCCGCGCTCACGGGTACCGTCGTACTGGCTTCCGCCCTGATACCTAAGGAGCCTCTTGCGCATGTCGTCGGATGGGCAGTCGTACTGCTTATCGGAGTGCTTCTGAATTACGCATGCCTCCTCTACTGGTTCCTCTGGAACCCGGAGGTAAGACGCAACCCGATCATGTTGAAGCCGGCTCTCGACGCAATCCCCGCTCTTGCGGTGGGAGCGGTGTTGACGCTTGTATTCCTTTTGCTTGAGCAGTATGACCTGCTTTTTGGAATGTGGATGTGTCTCTACGGTCTGGCACAGGTTGCTTACAGGCAATCATTGCCACAGGGCATTTACCTGGTGGGTCTCGGTTACATAGCGTGTGGCGCATGTTGTCTGCTTTCGACCTCGATCTCTTTCACTAATCCCTGGCCGATGGGCATTGTGTTTTTCATGGGGGAACTGGCGGGTGGAGTTGTTCTGATGAGTCACAGAATACCAACAGAGGAAACTAATGACTGATAAGACCGACAATGTATATGACGCGCTGGAAAAGTTATTCCACGAGCCCAATCGGCTCTCGATCATGTCGGCAGTGTGCGCTGCAGACAAGGGGCTGTCGTTCAACGATCTGAAAGCGGCATGCAACCTGACGGACGGGAACCTGAACAGACACCTGAAGGTTCTCGAAGAAGCCAGAGCGGTGAAGATACAGAAGAGCTTCGTAGACTCGAAACCGAGAACAACAATATCTCTTTCGCAACACGGCCTTGCACGATTCACTGAATACCTCTCAGCACTGAGCGAAGTGCTGGACAAGGCGAGGCGTACGATGCCCGCCGGGGAAAAGAAAGATGTACCGTTAGCAATGGGCGAAACGGTTCGAGCCTAGAAGACTCCACAACAACATAAGGCCCGGGTTCATTGGGCCACAATACTCTGTACCGCAAAGCGCTTTGTGGCCAGAGTAGAAAGGGCGAGATGATGAATGACGATACATACAGTAGCCTGCCGAATGAGGAGCCGGACATCCCTATTGAGCCGAGCAGCTACGGGACTCCGCCACCGCCGCCACCTCCACTACAGAGCGCACGTGCTGCGCTCCGTGCAGAGAGGGAGCGAACCCATGGCATATTCGCTCGCTTTGGAGACAACTTCGGTCCACTGGAAAAAGGGCGAGGTCCTTTCAAAGTCATTGAGGCCCTGCTGAAGCGGCCAGCTACTGTTGCTCACGAGATCACGAACAGGAACCCATTCCTGATATCAGCTGTCCTTCTGATTATCATCGCGGTATCCATGGCGGGTTATGGTTTGATCATGGGTACTTTCGCCGGCGGGGAGCAGTTATGGGCGGTGCCTGTCAAGGTTCTCATGGGGCAGCTGCTGTCCGCACTGATCTGCCTGCCAAGCTTATACATCTTCATGTGCCTGTCGGGCGGTGAGCAGTCATTCGCACAGGTATGGGGCTTGTTCCTATCGGCCCTGGCGCTCAGCGCAATTCTTCTCGTGGGGTTCGCTCCCATCTCCTGGATATTTTCCCAGTCGACAAACGCGATATCATTCATGGGCGGACTACATCTCGTCTTCTGGGTGATAGGAACATGCTTCGCCCTTCAACTCCTGGAGGCGGCGTTCACCTTCTTGAACCGGCGGCGCATAGGCGTTCTGAAAATCTGGAGCGTGATATTTGTGCTGGTTGTTGTGCAGATGTGCACCACCTTGAGACCGCTCGTGGGAAACTTCCAGGGATACAAGCTTGAGGGAAAGCAATTCTTCCTGGCGCACTGGATGCAGACCGCGAACAAGACGGTAGCGACACCAACAAGCGATTGAAATGAAACTGAAAACACTTCCAGCGAATATCCTCAGAGCACTAATGGCCGCGGACCGTTTGCCGGTGTTGACGTTCGCGCTCCCCAACATGGTGTTCGTTACCCTCCTGATTGTGCGTCCGTCGTTCGCCGGGATCCGGGCAGCCTACAACTTCAATACCTTGCTTATCCCGTGCCTGTTCATCCTTTGGGCCGTGATTCGTCTTGGACAATGGCGGTGGCATCGGGGCAATTGGCAAGCATTACGAGCTGCCGTGATCTGTATCGTTATCGCGGCATTGGCCCTGGGCCTGCGGCTATATGCAACGCATATTGAGCCATACCGCCTGGTTGTGCGCGAGGTCTCGATCGAGAGCGAGAAGGTATCTCGACCATTGCGAATACTGCACATTACGGACATTCAGTCTGCCGGGGTCGGTTCGTATGAGCGCAAAGCGTTTGCCAGGATGCGCGAGTTGAAGCCGGATCTGATAGTTCACACGGGCGACTTGCTTCAACTGCTACCCCCGGCGACCTTCGAATCGGAGCTTCCGAAGATTGCCGCGTTGTTCCGTACGCTTACGCCTCGCCTTGGAGTCTATGGCGTGATAGGCGATGTTGACCGGATAACAGAAGGGATACCCACACAGGATCTGGGGGGACTGAAGATCCTCTCCGACGAAGAGGCTGTTGTCGAGTGCGACGGAACCCGGGTGAGAATACTCGGAATCTCACGTCAGGCTTCCGGGGGAAACGCCAACGGGACCGCGGACATAAAGAACTGGTTCACTGAGACACAGCCGTCAGATTTCACAATTCTTCTCGGGCATAGCCCCGACTACATAATGTCGATACAGGACGTTCCAATCGATCTGTGTCTGGCCGGGCATACTCATGGGGGACAGATACGCATTCCGTTCGTGGGCCCGCTGGTGACCCTGAGCGATGTTCCCAGGGCCTGGGCCCGCGGGTTCCGAGAGGTCAACAGGACACGATTGAATGTATCTGCAGGGATCGGAAGTGAACACAAGGACCGGGTCCCACCAATTCGTCTCGCATGCCCGCCAGAGATGACACTTATCACGATTGTTCCAAAGGTCGCTTTTGTCGAGAAGTCGACTCGTCTGACGCAGATGCCGGGAAATGGGATCGTGGCGTTCTTTGTGAAGAACTTGCCGCCGTGGAAGGCCATCATCATGGGTGGACCGATCGGGATCTTATGGGCCTATGGCTGTCTATACTTTGCAGGATGCATGAAAAGGCGCAAAAGGATGAAGACCGGCTACACGCGTAAGATATTTCATTTCCTTATCTTCATGAGTGTGGCCGCTATCCACTTGATATGGGGCGCTCCTATCGTTTGTCTGTTCGGCGGCATGACAACTCTGGTCATCTTTTATGCCGTATTCCGGGGGCCCGGGCATCTTCTCTGTGAAGCAATGGCGAGAGAGAAGGATGGGCCGCAGCGCACGTACTATATAGTCGTCCCCTATTTCGCGACATTAATTGGCGGTCTCACGAGCAATATCCTGTTTGGCGATGTTGCTCTCATCGGTTACTTGATCACCGGGCTCGGAGACGCCATTGGCGAACCTGTCGGCACCCGTTTCGGAAAACACCAGTACAAGGTGCCGTCATTCCGCGGCGTCAAGGCCGTGCGCAGCTACGAAGGGTCGGCGGCTGTATTTGTCGTGAGCCTGTTGGCCATCATCGCGGGAACAGTCATGTCCCCTGCCCTGGAGTTGCCGGCATCCTCGTTCCTGGCCGTACCGTTACTGGCATTCCTGTGTATGATCCTCGAGGCGGTCTCGCCACACGGTTGGGACAATGCGGTATTGCAGATTGTCCCCTCGTTTCTGGTCGCATTATCGAGAGGAGGCGCATGATGAAGCTACATGGCATTCGAGCGAAAGTTGATCTGCTGTTACTACTCGGGACTCTTCCTCTGATCGGTCTGCTTATCACCCGGAAGTTCGCAGCCGAATACCTAGAGTTCCCACCGTTGGCTCGCTACGTGGAACATGCCGGTTTCTCATGGGCTGTGTTTATC